>JBFWMP010000072.1:0-13478 GCA_050251575.1 Clostridia bacterium | reverse complement strand
TCTCTCAAACTGTGTGGAAAATGTGACAGTTCTACCTGGTACCTCAAATCGCCAAATCACGCTTCCAGTGCCTTAAAATGCCGGTTTTTGTGGAAAATGTGACAATTCTTCCTGGTACCGATGATCAGACCTTACCTAATTAGAGAAAAAACTCCTTGACATTCACAGTACGGTCGCGGAACCCTGCTGTCCATCGATGAGAAGGCTCCCAGGATTGAGGAGGAAGAAACCACTTCATCAGCTTCCAAGGCTACCCGGTAACTGAAAACCCCGAAAATTCACTTACGTTTAGAAAGTACCTTTTCCCAAAAGGCGGGAAAACCATGTCTTTTCCAATCCGGAAAATTGGAATGCTGGAAATGCCGAAAATTGCGATGCTGTCTACACCGATTCCGAGTGATAGAGATTTTGTGCTTGACATCTACAGACAAATAAAACTCCTTGACATTCACACTCTGGAAAATGTGACAGTTCTACCCGGTACCATAAATCGCCAAATCACGCTTCCAGGGGCCTAAAATGCCGGTTTTTGTGGAAAATGTGACAGTTCTTCCTGGTACCGATAATCAGAATGGTTGCACACTGATGCTAGAGAATTCTCTAAGTAACCTATGCTTTCCATCCTTAATGACTTAATTTTCTCATTTACTTGATAAAAGTCTATTTTGTCCCCAAGGAATTTATCAATATTTGTAAAGTCGCTAATTATAATATTTGATATTTTCAAAGTAGAAATCAGGTTATCTATTCGGCTATTTTGATTAATAGGATCTTGATTTTCAAATCGATAAAATACGCCGGTCTTTTTTTGGAACGTAATTCCAAAACATGCACCATGAAAAGAATCTGTAATAAAAAAAACTGAATTACTAATTAACCCTAAAAAATCTTCTACACTTGCTCCTATCTGCGATAACCCTTTCCAATGAAATTTTTTACATGTTACAAACTTAATCGGCAAATTAGTTATTCTTGAGAGGTTCTCAACAAAATTTATTTTTTTAGTATCCTTTCTTAAAAAGTAGCAAAATATATATCCTGTTTTCTGCTTTGATAAAGTTGATTTTTCCGCTAATTTTTGCCATTCTTCGCTAGATAATAATAAAACTGGATCAAGCACAACCCGAGCATTAATGTTGCAAATTTCTTTTATGATCTGTGCTCCCTTATCTTCTCTGATTGAGAGAAATTTAATTTTCTCAATAGCTTTTTTAAACTCCGTGAGATATTCTTCCTTTATATAATTCAATCCAATACTAGGCGCATACGCAATTCGCTTCTCGGTTTGCACAAAATCAAGAAAATAAAAAGGAATAATTCCATTCCTACTATTCCAAATTTGATCACTTCCACAAATAACCGCATCAAATTTTTGGGAATATTCAATTAATTCATCCCATCTTGAAATTGTAGAACTCTCATTAAGAGAATATTTAACAAATTTAAATATTTTAATTTTCGATAAATACATCTTGGGAAACAATATCAAAGCAGCTGCGAGTCTTATTTTTCGATATAGCCAAAATAAAAATTTATTTTTAGTTTTTTCATCATAATTAATAAACTCTACTTCATATCCTAATTGAGAAACAACTTTTGCTAACGCATAAGCTTGTAAGCTACCTCCATAATTCCCATTTTTATACCAAGTCACAATCCCAACTTTTTTTTTCACTTTTTTAGTACCTTTTTAATTACGGTTTGAAGTTTATTCGGAATTAATAACCAAAAGGAGAGTAGCAAACTCCTTTTTTGAAAATACTTTTTTTGGAGTTGATTGTAATTAAAATCGATTAAATCATTGAAAAAATTTGATCTATAAGTAGAACCAACACTACATTTTTCAAGTGGAGGATTTGCTTTAATACACTTGAGAATATCTACTTCAAATAATTCCATGTAATCACTTAATTTTGATACAATATCTTCGCCTATATATGAATTTGGAATTAACAGGGATCTATTTTTTATCCCTTTTGCTAAAGGAGCAATCTCATTTTGCTTTTTAAAATCACCAATCGTAATATCAGAAACTCGATTCATATTGGAAAACCTACAATTACTACAGGAAGGACGGCAAATCAATTTTTGTAAAAATAAATTTACATACGTATCATCTTTTATCATTGCTTCCTTTCCATTCTCCAATGTTATCTTTGATATATAATAGAAAAGTTTATTATATCTAACTATCCTATTTCTAAAACTATATGTTCTTACTGTACTCTTATATTTAAGCGCTAACCACTCAAGATAACGTTTAAATACAAGGGGACTCCCCACTCCATGGCAAACAAAATCAATAGTAAGATAATTAGTACAATCGATTCTTTCCATATGCAAATAATTATTCAACGCTGCAACTTGACAAGGAGTTCCTGAGAATATTAAATAGTAACCTTCGGATATAAATCCTTTTGCAAGCTTCAACATTCCTAATAAATCACTCTGAACATATTTTGATTTTCTAAAAATTTTTATCTCTGTCAGATCTTTAACAAAACTATGTACCACATTATTGTTTTTATCATAGGTGGCACCCATGAATATAGTTCTTGATTTTTCACCCACAGCAGCCTTACATACTGCAGAATAAGCTCCTCCACTGCTACTTTGTTGCCAAATAGTGTCATCAAAATGAAGGCCACAATATGCTTTCTTTAAATTAGAATGCTCAATTATCGATCCATTAATTGCTGGACATACTTTTACACATTTACGACAATTTATGCATGTATTCTTATTGAGTACGGGATATAAAAACCCTTCAGGATCTTCTTTCATAGAAATACTATTGGTAGGGCATACGGCTTCACAAGCTCTGCATCCGTAGCAATGATTTTTCTCAACAATCCCTGTATTCATAATATATCTTTCCGATAGAACAATTTATAATTTATGAATTCGATTAACCAACAATAATATATTTCTTTCTCTCAATAAAAAAAGAACAAAAAAATAGAATATAAATATCGTGACTACCATCCAAAATAGAAAAAGCAAATTTTCTTTGTAATAAGATGATGATCTAAAAATTGTTCGAATCATAACAATAGTTAACCCAATAGAAATTATCCCCTTCCCTCCAGTTAAAAGTAATCTTTTTAGATTGAACTGTGGAAGATGCTTATAAATTGAACGTATATTAAGGATAGCACCAACAAATACAGAAAGTCCTGTTCCCAGGGTTATTCCAAATATTCCTAAGAACCGGGAAAGAACTATACTAAAAGCAATCCCTAAGACCAAAGATACAGTAACATTCCTCATCGGACTTGCAGTATCCTGAAAAGAATACATGCTTTTTGTTAAAATATCTCTCACTGCAACAAAAGGAAAAGCTAATGCATATCCCTTTAATGCTGCTGCAGTATACTCAACTGCTTCTATAGTAAAATCTCCTCTAAAATAGACAATTTTTACTAACTCTGAACTAAACTCAAATGTAATATAAGATATTGGTATTAGAAGCAGAATCAATATTGATAAGATACTATATAGCTTATGTTCAATTTCTTGAGTCTGATTCTCTGCATTATAGGTAGAAAAATAGGAAAACATCACATTTCCAACATTTACGATAATTATGCTAGTAACTAGTTGATCAAGGACTTGGCTATAATATAATGAAGAAACGGCTCCTGCACCTAAAGAAGAAGCAATGGAACGCCCTACAAGGTGATTGATACTAATTGCTGAATACCCAATCATTACCGGAAATGCTAAACGTATTATTTCCTTTACTCTTGGCGTGTGAAATAGATTAACAAATCTGATACTAACGTATTTCTTAATTGAAACAATAATAATAATAGTAAACAAAATACTGGAAACATAATATGCAACAACTAAAGATAATACATACAGATATTTTACAAGAAAAACACAAGCGAAAATTACACTCACACTTAAAAAAAGTGATTGCATCCTTCCAATAATAAATTTTTTATGTGAATCTAATACAGCCCCTCCAATGAGCTCAAAAACCATAAAAACCAATAAGCCGCTTTGCATTCTAAGATAGAATGCAACTAACAGTAAACTCTCTTCAGAATATGATGGAGCTATGAGAAATGCAAATTGCTTGGAAAATACAAAGAGGATGACGCTCAATATTATTGCGATACCAACAAACAATTCTAACAAAGCTGATATTAGGTCTTCTGCCTTTTCTCGGTTCTCATTAATCCTGACTAAAGTATAAATACTAACAATTGAAATACTAATGGATTTAAAGAATCCCATATATATACTTTCAATTAATCCATATGCGACAAAGTAGGCATCAGTCTGGGCATTTGCCCCTAAATATGCTGCAATTACTGCTTGTTTCCCAAAGGCAATCAACTTAAGGATAACTACTAATATCATCACACTTGAGGCAGATTTAAATAAACTGGTTTCAGTTTGTATCATCTATTCAACATTCTCCTAGTATAAAAAGGTTGGATTTTCTTATTAATCATTAGAAACCCATATCCTATTGGTAGCCAGAGATATAAGGAGACTACAAAATTATTTACTAAAAGAACTAATTCAAAATCTACAAAGATTAGTAAACCTAAGAAATATGCCATTGTCCATCTAATTTTTTGATTTTCAATATATAAAAACAACTGCTTCCATAAAGAAAATAAATAGAAGATAAAGAGCGCTAATAAAAAATATCCCCCTTGTAGTAATAAATAAATATATAAATTGTGCGTTGATAATCCCAAGGATTCACCAAGCATATTGTTCGAAATTCCTAAACCAAAAAACTCTTTACCTTTCACTAAATCAAAAGCATATTTCCAAATCACTTGCCGCCCAGAAAAAAAGTTCTCACCGGTAATTTCTTTGATTAATTGATTAATTGTTATACCCAGAGGATGTTCAAACAGCCATAGATAAACATAGGGAAATATTACTGACACAAAAATAATTATCCAAAATATTAAATAATAAAGCTTCTTACTACTTCTTAAATAAAATAATATTTTTTCCAAGAAAAATATTGCTATGATAATAATCATTGAGGTTCGTTCGCCGATATTTAACAGTATGGTTACTGCGAGTAGCACTTTAGATGTTATATTTCTATTGTTTAAAAATGAAAAATAAACCAACGTGAGATAAACTTTAAATAGTGTACCAGAAAAAACCAAAAGAAATTCTTCCTGCTTCTTAAGTAGAATGATAAAAACTAAAACTACTGTAAACACTATATAGAATCTATACATGAAGTTATATAATTGAGCCAATTTTCTTTCGTCGATTGAGATTATTGATAGACAACTCATATATACCAACAAGGCGATTTGTTGACTGAAAATATATACACTCTTTGTATCTAGTTTAACAAACATTAGCACAGCATTATAAATTATGATAATGAGTAAGCCATACCAAGTAGAATTTATTTTAGATTGCAGGATTGCTCGCAAAGCAAGAAAGAAACATATTACTACTAATAAAACTGAAGAAAAAAAACCAATATAACTTAGAATAGAAGAATTGGAAAGATAAAGAATAGAAAATAAATATAAAACAGTTATTATAGATATTGAAAAATATATTTTTCTATTTGATCCCCACACTTATATTTTCTCCAAGAATATATCATATACACATTACATTTTCATGTTCTATATATGTACTTTTATTGATATGTATCCTTATTTATAAATTTGAAAATAATCTTATTTCTTTATTTATTGTATAATTCTGATAATATTTTTTTATTTTCTTATCTTGAATATTGAAAATTAAACCTTCAACAAACTCTAAAAAATTACTCTCATCCAAAAATTCATTATCAATAAATGCAACATACGGGAAATCATTGAATATTTCATGACAAACCGGGATATCTGAAGTGATAAGAGGAATACCAAATGTTGCCATCTCACAAGCCATAAGTCCTTGGGCATCAGTTCGTGTAGGCATGAGTGCACATTTTGATTTATTAAGATAGTCAATTATCTCATTATGATTAAGAATTCTTTCAATTCTGGTCATGTTTTCAGGAGTAGAATAGTGATCAAAGAATTCCCCTTTTCCAATAACTAGAAATTTTCTATCGGGGTTCGCCAAAGCTAAACTTCTTACAATATCTATAGCATATTTAGATCCATCCAAATTTGGACGAATAGTAATGAAATCAAATTCTTTTTCAGTAGTTCTGTTATAACTTTTCCTTTCAAATATTTCGCCAACACCATTGTAAGTTATTGAATATTTACCAAGAATCAATTCCTTGGGAATCTTAACCCATTTTAAAAATTCTTCATACATCCAGTTACTTACAAATATTAAAAAAGTCTTGTGGAGAATCTTAGGTAGATACTTCCTCCATAAGAAAAGTTTATAATCATCATAAACATCTTGAATAATTCTTTTATGCATCGAGGTTTTCTTCATATAACTATAAGGTCTGGAATATACTTTGTTTACTTTTAGAACTTCATGGCCATGAAAAAATAGAACTATTTTCTTAAAATGCTTTTCATACTTCTGAAGGAACCGATAGTGAAATCTTATATTTGGAGCATGAGCCACCAAAATTTCATACCCTCGAGGATTTTTTTCAAAGGCATTTAATGTAATCACAGAAATTTCTTGAAATACATAGTTTTCGTGTGAACTAAAACTTAAAACAGTAACATCAATACCTTCTTTAGCATAGTATAGGTTCCTTGTATGCACATACATCATCATCCCAGGATTATCTTCGGTAGGATAAGCTGTAGTTAAAACTAATATTTTCACTCTATTAACCCATTTCCTAGCTTTCGGCTGACATAACCGTATCTGCGATTCTTTTACACGCAAAACCATCCCCATAAGGATTACTTGCCTGACTCATTGATTTATATGCTTCTTCAACGTTCAAGAATAATTTGAAATTCTCATAAATAACTTCTTCTGTAGTTCCAACGAGCTTCAATGTCCCTGCTTCTATCCCTTCTGGTCGTTCAGTTGTATCCCTCATAACCAATACAGGCTTCCCAAGTGAAGGAGCTTCTTCTTGGATCCCTCCACTATCGGTAAGAATCATATAGGATCTTGCTAAAAAGTTATGGAAATCTAATACATCCAGAGGTTCGATGATCCTAATCCTATCACAACCACCTAACTCTTCGTTCGCTACCTGTCTTACTGCAGGGTTGAAATGGATAGGATAGATTGCTTTCACATCGTCGTGCTCATCAATTATCCTACGGATTGCCCTAAACATATTATGCATAGGTTGTCCAAGGTTCTCTCTACGATGTGCGGTAATGAGAATCAAACGACTTCCCTCAGCCCAATCCAATTGAGGGTGTGAATAGTCCTTCCTAACTGTGGTTTTCAATGCATCAATTGCAGTATTACCTGTTACATAGATAGAATCTGGATTTTTACCTTCTTTGAGGAGATTCTGTTTTGAAAGTTCAGTGGGAGCAAAATTATACTTAGAAATAATACTTACTGCTTGTCTATTGAACTCTTCTGGATAGGGAGAGAAGATGTTGTACGTTCTCAACCCCGCTTCCACATGGCCAATAGGAATCTGAAGATAGAAACATGCCAGAGCAGTTACAAAGGTAGTTGAGGTATCTCCATGCACAAGAACAACATTAGGAGAGACTTTATCTAATACTTCTTTGATTTTATTGAGTATGTTTGTCGTGATGTCAAAAAGCGTCTGTTTGGGAAGCATAATTGATAGATCATAATCAGGAACCACAGAGAAAGCATCCAGCACCTGATCCAACATCTCCCTGTGCTGCCCTGTTACACATACAACGGTCTTAATTCCCTCTCGTTTCTTTAACTCATTCACCAAGGGACACATCTTGATAGCCTCAGGACGTGTTCCAAATACAAGCATTACAGTTTTCATTTATCTACCTATTACTCTAATTGCTTCCACACTTTTCAGTACATCTTCAGAATTCTTATACCCATCCAACGGCAGCGAAACCACTGTCTTGCACAACCTTTCTGTGATCGGGCATGGAACATATTGCTTCAATCCCTTGAAAGCTGTCTGCTCGTGCATAGGCTTTGGATAATATACCATGGTGGGAATCCCTTGCTCTTTCAGTTTCCCCTGGATCTCAGTCCGTTGGTTCTCATCGCCCAGTTGTATAGTGTACTGTGCCCAGCTGGAATAGCATCCTTCCGGGACTACCGGGGTCTTCACAGCATCCCCCAATGTATTTGTATACCAGGAAGCCACCTTATTCACTGCTTCCAGCTCATACGCTTGGAACGCCTTGAATTTCACCAGGAGGACTGCCGCCTGGATGGTATCAAGGCGTGAGTTCCAGCCAATACGGACATTGTCATATTTATAGGATCCCTTTCCATGCACTGCAATCGATCTCAGGTACTCGGCTTCCTTGTCACTGTTGGTGAAAATCGCTCCGCCATCACCATAGCACCCAAGCGGTTTTGCAGGGAAAAAGGAAGTAGTGGCTGCATCGCCGAGCGAGCAGGCTCGCCTTTCCTTGTACACTCCCCCGAAGCCTTGTGCCGCATCCTCAAGCACCTTCATACCATACTTGTGTGCAATCTCGTTGATCCAGTCATAATCTGCAGGAAGGCCGAACAAATCCACAGGGATGACCACCTTCGCATTGAGCTTTCCCTCAGCCTCAACTGCAAGTATGGCTTGTTCCAGGCTCTCTGTATCCATGTTGTAGGTATCCGGGTCCACATCGACGAACACCGGCGTCGCCCCCTCGAAGGAGACAACCTCGCCGGAGGCAAAGAAGGTGAAGTCGGGGACGAAAACCGCGTCACCTGGGCCGATCCCCCAAACCATAAGCATCATGGAGAGCGCATCAGTCCCATTCCCACAGGTGATGCAATGTTTCACCCCAACATATGCAGCAAGCTGTTCTTCCAGCTCCCTGACTTGCCTGCCATTGATGAAATTGCACTCTGACATCACCTCGATAACAGCATTGTCTATCTGTTCCTTCAATACCTGATATTGCTTCTTGAGATCACGAAATTCCATACTCAGTTCCCCTGCCTCTCGACAAGGCCTCCTGTCTTCTGCTCATACTGCCTGCCACATTGCTTGCAATGCAGGGACTCATTCAGAACAGCACCACATTCACAGGCCCATCCCTTCTGCTGTGCAGGCACTCCCATCATCAAGGCATAATCTGGGACATCCTTGGTGACTACCGCTCCACTGCCGATGAGTGCCCATCTTCCAATGGTTATACCGCAAATGATGGTTGCATTTGCCCCGATGGAAGCTCCCTCTTGTACGAGAGTTTTCAGATAGCCTGCCTTCCCCTTCGGGTATTTTGCCCTCGGGGTAAGGTCGTTTGTGAAAACACAGGAAGGCCCGCAGAACACATGATCCTCAAGGGTTACCCCTTCATACAGGGAAACGTTGTTCTGTATCTTGCACCCGTTACCGATTATGACGTTGTTCGAGACATTCACGTTCTGTCCCAGGGAGCAACCCTCCCCGATCCTTGCACCACTCTGTATGTGGCAGAAGTGCCAGACTTTGGTATCCTTGCCGATGACCACGTCATCATCTACATAGGAAGAAGGGTGTACATACCAGTCCACTAGGAGAATCTCCCTGCGAAATCAATGGTCGCACAGTCTTCCAGGGGAAGCTTAATCGGCTTTCCCTCAGCAGCAGATTTATAGATAGCCAGCACCAGTTCTAATGCTCGCTTCCCGGCTTCCGCTGTTACCATTGGCTGCCTGTCTTCCTTGATTGCTTCAATCACATCGGCAAACAAAGGAATGTGGCCATAGCCATACACGTTGGGAGGATTCTCATGATACGTTTTCTTTACTTCATCAGGGTCATCAAGTAAATCAGAAAAGCGCCACTCCTCAATGATATTTACTGACTGCCCTCCAGCTTTCACTGTGCCTTTTTCCCCGAAAAGATAGAGCGTCTCTTCCAGGTTCTGGGGGTAGATGTTAGTGGTCCCCTCAATGATTCCATAGGAACCATTGGCAAACTTCACCAGAGCAAGACCAAGGTCCTCAGCGTCAATGTACGGGTGAGTAAGATTGTCTGTATACGCAAATACTTCTGAAACCTCGTCTCCCATCATCCATCGTAGGAGATCAATGTTATGGATGCATTGGTTCATCAATGCCCCTCCATCCTGCTCCCACGTCCCTCGCCAGGATGCCCTGTCATAGTAGTCCCTGCCACGGTTCCATCGGATGTGGGCAGTCCCATGCATCATTTTCCCAAAGCGGTTCTGTTCCATGGCTTCCCGTATCTTCACCACCGACTTATTGAATCTGTTTTGGTGGCACGCGCAAACCTTTACGTTATGCTCTTTTGCCTTCTCGATAATGGCATCAGCATCCTTGATGGAAAGGGCAATGGGTTTTTCGATTATGAGATTGGCCCCAGCATCGATGCAATCCAGGGCGATGGATGCATGCTTGCCGCTCTCTGTACAAATGGAGACCAGATCCGGTTTCTGTTCCTTCAGCATCTCCCGGTAATCGTGGTACCTTGCCACGTTCTGTTCATCTAGCCTAAACTTGAGAATCTTGTCCTCCATCATTTGCTCATTGATGTCACAGACTGCAACGAACTCAAGATTATTAGCCAGAGCGGCAGCTATGTGGTTGGGAGAGATCCTCCCGCAGCCTATCAGTGCATATTTCATTTTTACCTCAATATATTCTCTTTTCTGAGAATATCACACATTCTCTCACAAGCATGCCCATCTCCAAAAGGTTTGTACTGCTTATCGAATACGGCCTTGTTCTTGCACTTCTCCAGGATATCATTCGCTCTGGGCTTGGCAAGCTGGTTGCAGTTGCCGGCCATGGTCTCCGGCCATACCACATAATCGAAGACGGTGATGCAGGGCTTTTCAGCAAAGAAAGCCTCTCTTTGCACACCTCCCGAGTCGGTGACAATTCTCTGCGCATTGTTCACAAGTGTGTTTGAATCAAGATAGCCTACAGGATTTACGAACAGGATATTCTTGAATCCATCATTCTTCATGATCCGTCTTGCAGCTTCCTGGTTTCTTGGATGCACTGGATAGATTGTAGGAATCCCCATACTTTCCATCGCAAGCAGTATTTCCTTTAGGTTGTCATCTGATTGCGTATTTTCCTGCCTATGGCATGTAAGATAATTGAATGTCTCAGGAACTGAAAGCATTTCCCTATGGAGTGATTTCAGTTGGATCTGCTCCAGAGTCCTACGTCCTCTATAGTACAGGAAAGCGTCATACATGGGGTCTCCCACCAAAAATAGATTCCTCTCCAGCCCCTCTTTCCTGGCAAACTCAACTGCACTGGGGACACAGGCAAACAGGATGGTGGAAACATGGTCTGTCACTACACGATTGACTTCCTCGGGATTGGAGAACGTACCCAGCCTTGCAGCTGCTTCAACATGTATGATTGGGATATGTAACTTCACCGCCGCAAGCGATGCTGCCATGGTGGAATTGGTGTCCCCATACACCAACAGGGCATCAGGCGATTCCTTCAGCAATACTTCCTCAATGGCGATGAGCATTCTTCCTGTCATCTGTGCATGGGACCCCCCACTGATTCCGAGGTTGTACTCCGGCTGCGGGATACCCAGTTCCTCGAAGAATACATCCGACATATTCGGGTCATAGTGCTGTCCGGTATGAACCAGGATTTCCTGATGCTCCTTTCGAAGAACCCTGGACAAGGCCGCAGCCTTGATGAACTGGGGCCTGGCACCGATCACCGTCACAATTTTCATCACAGCACCTCGATGTTGTCACGATCGGCAATGGCCTTCATGACGTTCTTTGTATCAAAGATGGCCTTTGCATGTTTCTGTACCAGATCATAGTCAACGTTGCTGTGCGCGGTGGTGATTATGACAAGATCAGCTTCCTCCAGCAGGCTTGCACTCAGTTCCTTTTCGCTTTTCACAACCTTTCCCTTATGCTGGTACTCTGCCACCCAAGGATCATGATAGGTAACCACTGCGCCTTGCTTTTCGAGAATCTCTATGACATTCAACGCAGGACTCTCCCGATAGTCGTCAATGTCCTGTTTGTAGGCTACTCCAAGCATCAATATCTTTGAACCATTGAGTGCTTTTTTGAACCTGTTCAGTATCTTCGAGGCCCGTTCCACTGTGTACTCTGGCATCCGGTCGTTAATCATCATCGAGCTTTCAATCATCGAGGTATGGAATCCATACTCCCTTGCCTTCCATGAGAGATAGTAGGGATCGAGGGGGATGCAGTGTCCTCCCAGGCCAGGCCCGGGGTAGAATGCCTGGAATCCATAAGGCTTGGTCTTTGCCGCATCGATGACTTCCCAGATGCTGATTCCCATCTCGTGGCAGAGCTGGGCAAGCTCATTTACCAGGCCAATGTTCACATTTCGGTAAGTGTTCTCCAAGATTTTCTCCATCTCTGCCACCGCAGGGCTGGAAACCTCGGTCACATCACTGGATAGCACCGCACGGTACATTGCTGCAATCACTTCGGTCGCATCCTTCCCGATGCCTCCAACTACCTTGGGAGTGTTCTTCGTCTTGTATAGCAGATTGCCTGGGTCGACACGCTCAGGCGAGAAACCGAGATAGAAATCCTCCCCGCAGACAAGACCTGATCCCTCTTCAAGTAAAGGCTTCACCAACTCCTCGGTGGTCCCCGGGTAGGTGGTAGACTCCAGGACAACAATTGAATCCCTCTTGAGATACTTGGCTATTTGCATGACAGAATCGCGTACGTAGGTGATGTCTGGTTGCTGGTGTTCATCCAGGGGAGTAGGAACACAGATGGCGATGAAGTCACAATCCTTCACAAAGGAGAAATCACTGGTTGCCCTGAGCATCCCATTCTTCACCAAGGAAGCCAGGTCTTCCTGCACTACATCACCGATGTAGTTGATACCTTTGTTCACCATGTCCACTTTCTTCTGCTGGACATCAAAGCCGGTAGTCTTGAAGCCTGCCCTTGCCTTCTCAACAGCCAAGGGTAGACCGACATAGCCAAGGCCAATGACAGCGACTTTTAAGCTCTTTTTACTAATCTTTTCAAAAAACTGTTTTTTCATTTCACATCCAACTCTATCAATCGATAACATTTATGAGTTTTTCAACTAAAATTCTGTAATCATACATACAGGCAACTTTTGTTGCATTAGTGCACATATTTTCGTATTCCTCTTTATTTAAGTTATAGATATTTAAAATAGCTTGTGCATATGCTTCAGCATTGTTATCATCTGCAACAATTCCACATGAATATCTCTCTATTAAAGAATAACCTATATGAACATTAGAAACTATCGGTTTCCCACTCGCCAGATACTCGAACAATTTGTTTTGGCTACCACCATATTTCCAAGTTCCTGCTTCTTGATAGTTTAAAACATTACAGTCTGCCATTGAGAGAACAAACGGTATAAAATTCTTATCAATTCTTCCAAGAAAATGTACATTATTCAGTTTGTATTCTCTACAATATTTCTCTAATTCGGGTTTATCATCACCA
>JBFWMP010000071.1:0-13538 GCA_050251575.1 Clostridia bacterium | reverse complement strand
GTAAGGTCCCACGTAGACTATGTGGTAGATAGGTCGGAGGTGGAAGTGCAGTAATGCATGCAGCTAACCGATACTAATAGACCGAGGGCTTGACCAAAAAAGAATTAAAAACGAGTAGGTTTTTCCTTAAAACTCATCTTTACATTGTATAGTTTTGAAGGTACATGAAATTAGCTTGGAGCTAGGAGCTGGGAGCCCGGAGAAAAAGACCGGGATACTGGTGAGAGTGAAAAGCAGAAGATGTACTATAGCCAAGAGCAGAAGAAAAAGGGCAGGGGGAAACTCCAAGCTCCGGACTCCAAGCTCCCAGCTAAAATCAACACCGTTGATTTTCCGGTGACAATGACGTGGAGGCTACACCCGTTCCCATTCCGAACACGGTAGTTAAGCTCCGCAGTGCCGATGATACTTGGAGGGCAGCTTCCTGGGAAAGTAGGTCGTTGCCGGAACTAAAGTAAGGGGACACACCTCTTGTAAGGAATGCCCCCTTTTTAATATTCCTCAATAGCTCAGTTGGTAGAGCATGCGGCTGTTAACCGCAGGGTCGTAGGTTCGAGTCCTACTTGAGGAGCCAAAAGTAAAACTGACTAGTACTTACTAATCAGTTTTATTTTTTTTGCTATTTACAAAAGCCTCTACGTCATTTAGGATATTGCTTCCACCAACAACTACGATAATATCTCCTTCTTCTAATGTAGCGTATGGTCCAGGTGACTCAATGATTGTATCACCTTTTCTAAGTGCTACTACTGTGCCACCGGTATTTTGCCAGAACTTCATTTCAGAAATATTCTTGCCAACAAAGCGTGAATGGTGTGATACTTCAACTTCAACAGGATTATAAGGAGATAAGTTTTTTAATCTATCAGAATATTCAATGATACTGTTAAGAGTCTTATTTAACTTTTCATCGATGGATTTCTTTTGTTCT
The DNA here is from genome assembly GCA_050251575.1 of Clostridia bacterium. Classification (GTDB taxonomy): domain Bacteria; phylum Bacillota; class Clostridia; order SK-Y3; family SK-Y3; genus X23. Next base: position 12,607 of record JBFWMP010000071.1, on the reverse strand, counting down.
AATAGATCGATAAGGTCGTGTTTTAAAGAGTTAACGGAATCAAGATATTTAAATCTTTGAATGAAATTATAAGCTCTATCAACAGAATTAATTATAATACCACTGCCTTGATTTACCTGAAGAACGTCCATATCGTGAAGCAATGCTACGGCTTTCCTTATCGTTTCAGGAGAAACATTATACATACTTGCCAGTAAAGAACGACCGTGAACTTTTTCACCAATAGTAAATTCCTTATTTACAATTCTTTGTGCTATATCTAAAGCAATTTGTTGATATCTCGAAGGTAAACCGCTTTTAGTCATTTTTGTCCTCCATTTCTATTATCATAAGACATATTATATCTAATATATTTCTAATTTTAAAGCATTTTATGAATATAATTTGTTCAATGACTATCTCTGTTACTTATACCTAAGAAACTTATTTATATCAATTATATTGTAATTATATCGGTTAAATGAAACAATCACAATTATTGACAAGTAACAACTTAAAATGTATAATAAAGTTGTCGCAATAATATAATAATAATAAACAAAATAATATGGAGGGATTAGTATGGCTGAGATCATTCGAGTATGTCTGATTGGATTAGGCAGGACAGGTAAAGAAATTGCTAGAGTACTATTAGAACAGAAGGACATAGAGCTGGTAATGGCCGTATGCAGCGAATATAGTGAAAAAGTTGGAAAAGATTTGGGTGATATACTAAATTGTCGTAATACAGGAATTATTATAGATAGCTGTACGAATTTAGAACAGAATATATTTAAGTATAAACCTGATGTTGCTATAGATTTCTCAGACCCGGATGCAACTATTAGTAATGCAGAGACATTAGGGAGAATGAAGATACGGATTGTAATCGGCACTACAGGGTTTACTGAAATTCATACCAAACGATTGATGTCTATTACAAGAAACAATAAGACTGCTATAGTGCATGCTCCTAATATCACGTTAGGTGTCAATGTGCTAATGGTATTAACCAATCTTGCAGCCAGTATACTTGAAGGCTATGATTGTGAAATTGTAGAGTCACATTTTAAAAATAAAAAGGATGCACCCTCAGGTACTGCTAAAAAGATTGCAAATGAAGTTCTAAAGGGAGCATCAATCAATAATGAAACAAATGCTCATGATCTTGATTATAGTCAAATACCTATCCATGCAATTAGAGCAGGAGGTATTGTAGGAAAACATAGTGTTATTCTAGCAGGTGAATATGATAAAGTTGAAATTACTCATGAGTCTTTTGCTAGGAGAGCGTTTGCACTAGGAGCCTTAAAGGCGGTCAGATTTATTTATGAAAAAATTGGTTTCTTTGAAATGAATGATGTATTAGATTTGAAGTATGTCATGACACGGTATCTTGAGCGAGAAATGTATTTTAAAAAGCAAAGACATTTTAATACTGAGGTACCTGAGAATGAAATGAATGCATAGCAGGCAAAGAAGAAGGGGTGGTGTTGTTATTTCAAACAACACCACCCCTTCTTCTTTGCCTGTATCTTGAATAACGTTATGATTTTTGATATTATGAGATAAGTATAATTTTTTGTTAAAGAAATAATATTAGCTATAAGGATATAACAGGAGGTAGTAAGATGCAATATAAAGAGTATGGAAGAACAGGAAAAAAGGTTTCTGTGATTGGCTTTGGGGGAATGCGGTTCCGCAAAGAAGATTATGCTAAGTCATTTGATAAATGTGCGGCAGTTGTTAGAAGAGCAAGTGAGCTAGGTATTAATTATTTTGATACAGCTCCTCATTATTGTGATGATAAAAGTGAGGATATTATGGGTGTTGCTTTTAAAGATATGCCAAATCCTTTCTACGTATCCACTAAGAGTGCAGTATGGAATGAGAGAACTGCTGATGATGTGAGGAGAAGACTGGAGAAGTCACTCAAGAGAATGGGACTTGAGAAGGTTAATTTCTTTCATATGTGGTGTATATTAGATATGGAACAGTATAAGCAAGTAATGGCTCCGGGAGGTCCTTATGAGGGAGCATTAAAAGCCAAAGAAGAAGGATTGATTGAGCATATTGTGTTTTCAACCCATACCAGTGGAGAGGATATTGAGACAATTGTAAATCAAGGTTATTTTGAAGGGATAACCCTCGGATATAATGCTACCAATTTTGCATTCCGGCAGAAAGGTATAAAGGCTGCATATAAGAAGGGACTAGGTGTGGTAACTATGAATCCGTTAGGTGGGGGAATCATTCCTGAGAATTCTGAATTCTACTCTTTTCTTAAGAATGATGAGAAAGATACCTTAGTACAAGCGGCACTGAAGTTTAATGCTTCTCATAAAGAAATCACCGTTGCATTATCAGGGATGAAAACGATAGAAGAAGTAGAAGAGAATGTTAAAGCAGGGGAGAGACTTGGTGAGATGACCGATGAAAAGCTCCGAGCCATGGCAAAAAAATTAAATGAATCGCTAGACTCATTGTGCACCGGATGTCAATATTGTAAAGGATGTCCTAAAGACATCGAGATTCCCAAATATATGGATGCTTATAATTTACATATACTCAATAAAAAGGACAAAGAAATTAGCGGCCGTCTGAATAATCATTGGGGAATATCTAAGGAAGGGGCTGCAGAATGCATTGAATGTGGGAAATGTGAAGTACAATGTACACAGCATCTGCCAATTATTGAAAGACTAAAATATATTGCAAATCTTTAGAAGTCATTAATAAAGATAACTGAAGGATGATGATTTTGAATCTTCAAGATAAGTATAATTATCTAAAGAATTACATAAAAGAATTAGGAAGCTTATGTGTGGCTTTTTCAGGCGGAGTAGACAGTACTTTTCTTCTTGCAGCAGCTTATGAGGTTTTAGGAGATAAGTGTATAGCAATTACTATGAGTTCTTCGATGTATACAAAAAGAGAGCTTGAAGAAGCTAAGCAGTTCGCTAGGATGCTAGGAGTAAAACATATTATTCTTAATGCAAATGAATATGATATAAAAGGGTTTGTAGAAAATACGAAGGATCGCTGTTATTATTGTAAGCATGCAATATTTACAAGTATAAAAAAGAATGCTGTGAATAATGGAATCAGTTATGTAGCAGATGGTTCGAATATGGATGATATCCACGATTTTCGTCCAGGTATGAGAGCGATTAAAGAGTTGGAAGTGATTAGTCCGCTCAAGGTTGCCCAACTTACAAAGAAAGAAATCAGAGAATTATCTAAGGAAATGCATCTGCCTACATGGGATAAGCCATCTTTTGCATGCCTTGCATCAAGAATTCCATATGGCACTCCAATTACTGTTGACAAGCTGGCGATGATTGAACAGGCGGAAACCTATTTGATGGATTTGGGTTTTAAACAGTTTCGTGTGAGATATCATGGAGAAATTGCCAGGATAGAAGTTTTGCTTGAAGATATGAAAAGATTCTTTAACGACCAGCTTATGAATGAGGTCGTAAAAAAGTTCAAGCAAATTGGGTTTGCCTATATTACATTAGACCTTGAGGGATATAGAATAGGTAGTATGAACGAAGTATTCAGCGAAGAGGAGAAAACATACAAATAGGCTTCTAAGGGGTGAAGGTTTATGGATATTGAGAGACTGCGCAATCTTCTGGAAAACGTAAAAAGCGGAGAGACCGACATTAATAGTGCATTGGAAAAACTTAAAACGCTTCCTTATGAGGATTTGGGTTATGCTAAGGTAGATCATCATCGAGCGATAAGAAACGGATATCCTGAAGTAATTTATTGTCCAGGAAAATCATTAGACCAAATTCAAGGAATCGTTAAGCATATGATAGCCCATAAAGATAATAATATTCTTGCCAGTAGGGCTAGTAAGGAAGTGTATGAAGCAATTAAAGAAGTTACTGACGATGCAGAGTATTTTGATTTGGCGCGGACAGTGGTAGTAAAAAGAAAAGAGGTATCAAAGATAAAGAAAAAAATTTTAGTTGTAACCGGCGGAACGGCAGATATCCCGGTAGCTGAAGAAGCGGCAATTACGGCGGAAGTATTAGGGAATAATGTGGAACGTCTTTATGATGTAGGAGTTGCCGGAATTCACCGGCTGCTTTCTAAGACGGACGTTCTTATGCAAGCCAATGTGCTCATTGTTGTAGCAGGTATGGAAGGGGCTTTGGCAAGCGTCGTGGGAGGACTGGTGGACAAGCCCGTAATTGCTGTACCAACAAGTGTAGGTTATGGTGCTAATTTTGGAGGGTTGTCAGCACTTCTATGTATGCTAAACAGCTGTGCCAGTGGAGTAGGTGTAGTGAATATTGATAATGGCTTTGGTGCCGCTTATCTGGCAAGCATGATTAATAAATTGAGCTGGGAGCCAGGAGCTCGGAGCTCGGAGTAGAAAACTTTATCATTTATATCCATTGAACATTAAAGACGATTAGAGGAGTATCTAATAATTTTTATAGTAGAACAAAAAAATTTGCGGGTTCGCTGTTTTGAGCTTAAGAAATGTGTTAATATCTCCAAGCTCCAAGCTCCAAGCTCCAAGCTAAAATAACGGAGGTATAAATATGAGAGTATTATATTTTGACTGTTTTTCCGGTATCAGCGGGGATATGACATTAGGTGCGCTGCTGGATTTAGGGATTGACAAGCAACAGTTTTTAGATGAATTAAAAAAAATAAATGCAGAAGGCTACGCAATAGAATTTTCCAGAGCTAAGAAGAATGGAATAGAGGGGATGAATGTAGAAGTAGTGCTTCATGACCATGAACATCACGAACATCATAATGATGGGAATCATCATACTCATGAGCATAAGCGTGAAGCACATCATGAGCACGAACACAGAAATTTAAATGATATTGAAAAAATCATCAATGAAAGCACTTTAGATGAGAATATAAAGAAACTAAGCAAGGCTATGTTTACCAAAGTTGCTCAAGCCGAAGCAAAGATACATGGGACTGCTATTGAACATATTCACTTTCATGAAGTAGGAGCCTTGGACTCAATTGTTGATATTGTAGGAGTAGCCATTTGTATTCATATTCTGAAGATAGATAAGATTATGAGTTCACCTCTTCATGATGGGACAGGATTCATCAAATGCCAGCATGGACTTATCCCTATACCTGCTCCGGCAACATTGGAGATTATGCGGGAAGCTTCTATACCGGTTTATTCAACCGGTATAAAGAGTGAATTAGTAACTCCGACCGGGGCAGCAATTATCGCTGCGTTAAGTGAGGAATTTGGTAGTATGCCTGAAATGATAGTTGAGAAGATAGGATATGGTGCCGGAAAACGAGATATGGAAATACCGAACCTCTTGAGGGTAGCAGTTGGAGAACTAAAAAAAAAAGATGAATCTCACGAAGTAACAGTTATGGAAACTACCATTGATGATATGACCGGAGAAGTTTCCGGATATGTTATGGAGAGGTTATTTAGCATAGGTGCACTGGATGTATTTTATACACCTATTTATATGAAAAAAAACCGTCCGGCAGTAAAGCTGACAGTAATATGTTCACATGATAAGGTGGATAGTGTCGAGCATGTAATTTTGCAAGAAACATCAACCATAGGTATTCGTAAGTATAGAACAGAAAGAGTGTGCATGAATAGAGAGATAGTCAGTTTGGAAACACCATATGGAATAGTAAGGGTAAAGGTTTCTACATTAGATGATATTAAAAAATGTGCTCCGGAGTATGAGGATTGCAAGAAGCTTGCAGAAATTAATCATATACCATTAATGAATATATATAATTTTATTGCTTCTGTAATGCAAGAATAATAGAAAGCAAAATAATAAGATAAAGTGTCTGACACTTTATCTTATTATTTTGCTTTCTGTTATTAATAATTACTTTATTTCTTTTATAGCTTTTTCTGCAAACTCAGTAGTAATAATTTCTTCATAACCTTTTACTTTCAATCCCAATTTCTCATTCCTAATACCAATATCCGCATTACCACGAGCGACCGTGCGGACAATTTTAAAAGGGGGTATATTGATTATTATTGCAGTGATAACAGATCCGATTTTGCAAAATATTCCTTGGCAAGGTCAATAAAATATTTCTCTGCTTTGGTGAATACCATTCCCTTGCGAAAGGCTATACTGTGGTTCCATATTTCCTTTGGATCCAACGAGAAGCAGCAGACACCATCGTCCTCATCTATCTGGTGTTCCATAAGTATGGATGGGGCAACTCCTTGCTTTACCATGCTGTAAGCCATAGAACTGAGGCTGCACTCCATTAGTATTTGGGGTGAAAAGCCTGCTTTGGTGAAGTGATGATTGCAAATAGTACGGATATTAGTCTCGGAGTTCATTAAAACAAAACTGTCATTCTCCAGAAGACGCAGATTCATCGTATTGTACGGCTTGTCTCTAGGAGCTGCCATATAGGACAGCGGGTGACTGCTTGGAAGCACGAGTATAACCTCACACTGCTTGAAAGGGATGTGTTGGAGTGAGGTTTGTGCTGAGCCGCAGCCGACTACAGCCAAATCGATACGACCGTTTAGTACAGCAGACTCTAATTCACGCACATTGCCCTCTACAAGATCGACTTTGTAGTTTGGGTATATTTGATGGAATAGGGGAAATATCTTTTTCATCATAGTAACGCCGAAACCACGCGTGATGCCGAGGGATAAGCAGCCGATAGTGCAGTCGGATATATCCTCAAGTTGTTTGTAGGCTTGCTTCTTAATCTCTAATATGTTACGTGCAGCATCGATATATACCGATCCTGTAGTGGTAGGTATCAGCTTCTTTCGGATGCGGTTGAAAAGAGGTGCACCGAGTTCTGATTCAAGGTTTATCAGATAGTGATTAAGTGCAGGACGTGAGATGAAAAGAAGTTCTGCGGCTCGTGAGATGCTCTGTTCATCTGCGATGGTGACAATATAGGTCAATTGCTTTAAGTTCATGTTTTTCACATCCTATTTTTTGAATTGTGTGTAATGACAAATGCACGCATATTTAAAATTAATAATACTTTACGAACGTATATGAATACATTATACTAAAAGTATAGAAGTACATCAATAGCATATGTGATAAATGATGAAATCTAAAAAAAGTAAATGGGAGAGATTCTATGTTGAGTGCAGATCTAATAATTCGAAACGGTCATGTATATGATCCGTGCGGGAACATCGATTTTATGGGAGATATCGCAGTAAAAGACCGTAAGATCGTTGCCTATGATCCTCCAAAGGATATAAAGGCAACAAAAGAGCTCAATGTGCAAGGTTGCTGGGTAGTGCCGGGACTGATAGATGCACATACTCACTGCAACTGGTTAGGGAACTACATAGGGATGCCGACTGATATTGCCTGTATACCCTACGGTGTTACCGCCACCATAGATGCGGGCAGCACAGGTGTATCAAATTACCGCTCACTGCTTCGCTATCTTGATACTTGCGAAACTAAGACTAAAATAATGCTTCACCTCAGCGCAAGCGGTCAAATAATGTCTTCACAATTTGCTGAGAACATCGACCCTTCAGTATGGGATATGGAACTGTTTGAGCGTGCCTTCCAGCATTGCGGTGACCGGATCGTCGGTTTGAAGCTGCGGGCGAGCAAGGCTGTGCTGAAGGAACTGGGGCTTGACCCTTTGCATAAGGCGCTGAAACTTGCCGATCATCTCAACACACGCCTCTTCCTTCATTCAACCGACCCACTTGTGACTATGAGCGAACTTACTTCCTATTTAAGACCACACGATGTAGTGGCGCATATGTACCACGGTGAAGGCGAGACCATGATAAAGGATGGCAGGGTCGCAGAAGGCATAATAGAATCGAGAAAAAGAGGAGTGATCTTCGATGTTTCACAAGGAAAGGGTGGTTTTTCCATCGAAGTGGCGAGAGCGTCGATAGCGCAGGGCTTCCTGCCTGATACCATCAGTACCGACTTGAATGCTGAAAATTGGAACAACCCGCTTGACTTCAGCCTGCTAATGACTATGTCGAAGCATATGGCACTTGGCATGAGCTTTGAACAGGTGCTACGATGTGTAACCGGCAACGCGGCAGAGCAGATGGGAATGCAGGGCGAGATCGGCACACTGGCGATTGGTACCTGCGCAGACATAACTATACTAAAAACAACCGACAAAGCGGTGGAGTTCCGTGACATTTACAATAATACAGTACGTAGTGAACAAATATTGATGCCTCTTGCTACTATCATTGACGGACAAGTGCTCTATCGTACACCGGATACCCTATAAAATTATAAAGGAGAAAAGAGATATGCGATTACCTTCTTTTAAAATGATGCGAAGCTATATCACTCAAGTTCTGCTTATGTTTCTCGCAATGCTTCACATCATTTCAGGCATCTGGGGAAGTCCTACAGCACTTGCTTTTCGGCACTTGTTTCTAGGCAGCATGATGATCATCGTGCTTATGACAAAACCCCTCAGTTCTAAAAGGGAGCGGCTTTCTAATTGGTTGGATATGATTATGACATTAATAGTCGTGGGTGTTGTCGTTTATGTTCTTTACGACATCAATGCTTATATGATGCGTGCAGGATTATCCACGCAGATGGACATCTTTATAGGGACTGTTTACATGATTGTTCTTTTGGAATTAGCGCGGCGTGTTGCGGGCATGGCGATGGTGATAATAGCGACCTTTTTCTTTGCACAGAATTGCTTTGCAGAGTACATGCCGGGTATTTTCCAAAGAGCTAACATGTCATATACCAACATGGTGGATTTCGTATTTATGCGTACTGACGGAATTTTTGGTATGCCGACTCAGGTTATATCCACATATGTTGTTCTGTTTATGATGTTTGCTGCGTTGCTTGAAGCGAGTGGAGCAGGCAAGTTTTTTATTGATTTTGCAACGGCAATAACGGGTAGATCGCGTGGCGGTCCCGCAAAAGCAGCAGTTGTAGCAAGCGCCGCATTCGGCAGCATTTCAGGAAGTGCCATTGCTAATGTGGCGGGAACAGGATGTATGACGATACCGCTAATGAAGAGGGTAGGTTATAGTGCTACCTTCGCAGGAGCGGTAGAAGCAGTGGCTTCGACAGGTGGGCAGTTTATGCCGCCTATGATGGGAGCGGTAGCCTTCATCCTTGCGCAAAATATAGGCATGCCGTATATTCAGGTGGCGGCGAGAGCGACTCTACCGGCTGTACTATACTTTATTTGTGTATTCTTTATAGTAGATTTTCGGGCCCGAAGGTTGAATCTCAGTGGAACTCCCGAAAGTGATATGCCGAGTCTTCGTAAAACACTCAAGAATGGATGGCAGCTTGTTATACCTATAGTAGTTATCGTATATTTGCTTGCCATTGGGAAGAGCGCACAGTATAGTGCATTAATGGCAATGATGTCACTGATCATAATCACATTTTTTAGAAAATGGACACGGATGACAGGAACGAGTATCTTAGGGGGGTTGGTTGCTGGTGTCAAGGATACGGCGGGTGTAGCCGTAACAGCGGCCGCTGCGGGTATTATTATAGGAGGTGTCACCAATACGGGACTTAATCTTCTGTTTGCCAATCAGGTGCTCAAAATAAGCGGCGGAAATCTCTTCTTTACCCTTATTCTGGTCGCCATTGTATCTCTCGTGCTTGGCATGGGCATGACGACTTCAGCCGTATATATCAGCGTTGCTACAATTATGGCGCCTGCTCTGATAAGATTGGGTATAACTCCGATAAGCGCGCATATGTTTGTTTTATATTTTGGATGTATATGTGTTATAACACCTCCTGTGGCACTTGCATCCTTTACAGCGGCAGGTATATCAGGTGCAAACCCGTCAGCGACGGGATGGACATCTTTCCGTATAGGATTGGTAGCATTTATCGTACCTTTTATATTTGTTTATCAGCCGGTTATGTTGATGTACGGCTCTGTACTCGAAATAACGCTTGTTGCAGTGACTTCATTCATCGGATGCTGGGGTTTGGCGGCGGCAATAGAGGGTTGGTGCAGTGTGCGTCTGAATGTAATTGAGCGCATTAGTTTTGCGGTGGGAGGTCTGCTCATGATGGTTCCCGGCTGGCACAGCGATATCGTAGGTTTAGCTATATTAGCAGCAGTATATTTATTGCAGAAGAAGCGTGTCACCCATGTGACACTGCAGTGAGGAGGGAAGAGCAGTGAAGGATATAAAAGGTTGGATATCTCTTGCAGTTTTTGCAATTGTCTGTTATGTCATTGGTGTTAACCGATATCTTATGAAATCAGTAAATATTACAGTTATTGCCATGCTTGTTATTTCTGTAGCACTTGTAGTCATTCTTAATTCCAAAAAGGGTGAAGAAACGGAAGAGACACAGGAAAGTAAATAATTTTCGTATAATAATTTCGATAGAAATTACTATAGAAACAACTATAAAAATAAAAAAGGAGAATTATTATGAAGAAAAAAGTGTTAAGTATCATGTTGACAGCAATCTTTACCATGTCTGTATTTGCAGGCTGTACGAGCAACACCTCATCTTCCTCGGGAAACACACCCGCTACACCATCTGGACCTGTCGCTTCGACTGAAGCAAAGGGCGAATCCATAAGATATGATGCTAAAAAGTTTATAAGCGTGTTTGCCAGTTCTCCTGGCGGTGGCATGTATAACATGGCAGCAGCCATTTCTCCTATTTGGGACGAAAAAGTCAATGTAACTGCCAGTATTGGGCCTGGCGGTAGTTACTCAAATTTCATAGCTGTATCCAAAGGACAAGCGGATATCGGATTCAGCCACCAGTCTATGCACTACTGGGCAGAGCGTGCCGAAGGGCCTTTTAAGGAGAAGATAGAGGGCTTAAGCACAATTTCAACCTTATTTCCTGCGACAGTACAGGCATTCACTACTGCTAAGAACACATCTATTCAAAATGTTTCTGATATTAGCGATAAGCGTATTGGTCTCGGTCCACAAGGTTCTGCACTTAATATTTTTGTGCTTGATTACCTCAAGACCATTTATAATGTCACTCCTGAGACTATTGCTGCGAATGGAGGTACAGTAAGTTATATGTCAGATGGTGATATGTCATCAGCCCTCTCTGATGGTATTATCGATATAGGCTTTGGTTTGGGCACATATCCTAAGTCTAGCATTCAGGAGATAGAGAATTCTCCCGGTGTCCGTCTTATTCCTTTCGGCGACGACCTTCAGAAGTATCTTGATATCAACAAAGGTTGGGATAACTTTACTATTCCGGCCAATACCTATGCTGGGCAAACCAAGGAATATCCTACCGTTACTTCTTGGGCTGTTATGACCGTTTCTGATTCCATGGACGAGGAATTAGTGTACAGATTGACAAAGGCATTTTGGGAAAATAGAGATAAAGCAGCTGAATCGTGCTTTGAAATTAAGGAATTTATGAAACTTGAGACAGCGACAGCAGCTATGGGCGGTGCGCCTCTTCATCCAGGCGCTGCAAGATATTATAAAGAAGTAGGTATTATCAAATAAAGCATAATTACTACAAGTGTGTTAAGAAATATAAGGCAGCTCATTATGAGCTGCCTTATATTTCTTAATTAATAATTACTTTATTTCTTTTATAGCTTTTTCTGCAAATTCAGTAGTAATAATTTCTTCATATGGGACCTTTTTATTGAGTTCACCTGCTTCAGACATGATTTGCTGTAGTAAGTCAAGTGCCTCCGGTTTCATAATAGGATCTTTAGCCCATGTATCTTGATCCTTATATCTTTTTATTACGGTGATAAGCGACTCATCGTCAGAATCAGGAAAAAATGGTTTGATTGATTTAGCAATCTCTTCATAGGAGCTTTTCTCAACCCATTTCTGACCCTTATAGATGGCATTCGTAAATTTTTGGATGATATCTTTATTTTTTTCTATGTAACTCTTCTTTGCAGAGTAAACCGTGTAAGGCAGTACCCCACTGTCTTTACCGATGGAGGCTACTATATAGCCTTTACCCTCTTTTTCTAACATACTGGCGGTAGGTTCAAATAATGCTACGTACTCTCCTGTTCCACCTGTAAAAGCACCTGCCATAAGATTAAATTGAATGGACGTATCACAATTTACATCTTTATTAGGTACCAATCCGTGCTGGCGGATTACATATTCCAATGTCATTTCAGGCATTCCGCCTTTTCTGCCGGCGATAATATGCGTACCTTTGACCTTATCCCATGTAAAGCTTGGATCTGGCTTTCTAGCTAATAGGAAAGAACCGTCTCGCTTTGTTAATTGAGCGAAGTTAACAGCATAGTCCTCTTTGCCTTCGTTGTATACGTATAATGTTGCTTCAGCTCCCATAAAACCGATATCTGCCTGCCCAGATAGTACAGCAGTCATAACCTTGTCGGCACCGCCGCCATTGGTAAGTTCAATCTCGAGACCTTCTTCCTTAAAAAATCCTTGACTGATTGCAGCATACTGAGGAGCATAAAAAATAGAGTGAGTAACTTCACTTAATCTAACTGTTGTTAATTCTTTTTTTGTACACCCGTTAAAGTTTAGTGTAATAAAGCTGATAATTAAGATAGAAAGCAACACAAGTCTAAGTTTTTGTTTCATTCCTATCACCCCCTTTCGATATTAACATTATATTCTCAGTTGGGAATTTGGTGACAGTATGAAAAATTTTTA
>JBFWMP010000070.1:0-13580 GCA_050251575.1 Clostridia bacterium | reverse complement strand
AATTTGATTATAATGTAGTTCTAAATGTAAAAAAAGCTTACTAAACTAACATGAAGAATAAGCTTATTAATATTTGCGGCTAGTACATGATTTTCTTTTTATCGGCATTAAGAAGAATCATGATGTTACATCATTGTAGAATGATGCGACACATATAAACCAAGGGAACGGTTTCGAACCGTTCCCTACATATGCAATTGGTAAAAAACACACCATGTGTAGGGTCGTATGGATATATGACCGGAAATAGACACCAGCGGACGTATCGCCATACGTCCCTACAATATGATGTGCAGCAAGTACCTGTCATTCTGAGCGTAGCGAAGAATCTTGAGTTTTTATGTATAAGATCCTTCACTACTTTCAGGATGACAGCGGGATCATTACACTACGTTCAGTATGACAATCAATGCAACTATGTCACATTATTTCTATATCTCGTATTAAGTTTTAGCATCCTGCTTTATTTTATCAACTGCTAAATGAAATAACTCTATATACTTATCAGCCTGTTTATCCCATGAATAATCATAGGACATTGCAGATTTTACCAAACTATTCCACAAGTCCTTTTCTTGATTATAAAGCTGCAAACATCTTTCGACCGCTGCCAGAAACTGTTCAGAAGAATATTCTTCAAAAACAAATCCGTTTCCTTCTTTTGAGTCGGGATTAAATTCATGTATTGTATCAGCCAATCCTCCAACAGCCCTTACAATAGGAATCGTTCCATATTTCAAGCTTATCAACTGCCCCAATCCACATGGCTCAAAACGTGACGGCATAAGAAACGCATCCGCCCCAGCATAAATCTGGTGTGCCAATGGCTCATTAAATTCAATAAAGCTTACAACTTTGTCAGGATATTCTTGCTGCATCTTTTTGAACATATTTTCATAATAGGGATCTCCCATTCCTAGAACGATAAATTGAAGATCATGTGCCATAAGCTGTTCAAAAACCTCTTCAATCAAATCTAATCCTTTCTGATCTACAAGTCTGTGGATAAGGCTAATAAGCGGTACATCTTTAACCGGAAGCCCTGCCTGCTGCTGCAAGTCTCTTTTATTTTCATTTTTAACTCCGATATTTTTAGTATCAAAGTTTTTATAAATCATCGTATCGGTTTTAGGATTGAAGTATTCATACCCAATTCCATTGACAATTCCATATAAATCTGCTTTCCGATTATTCAAAACTCCTTCCAGCTGCTCACCATATTCTTCTGTTTGAATTTCTTTTGCATAGGTATTGCTTACTGTATTAATGATATCAGCATACAGAATTCCGGTTTTTATAAAGTTAAACTGCCCATAAAACTCTAGCTGTTCAGGCGTAAAATACGATTCCCCAATATCAAGTACTTTTAATATTTCCTTAGAATAATGACCCTGATACTGTAAATTATGAATTGTAAATACCGTAGAAATATTCTTATAAAAATCATCATTCATATACTTATTTTTAAGTAAAAATGTAATTGGTCCGGTATGCCAATCATTACAATGTATCACATCCGGCTGGAAGTTAATTTTAGGAAGCATCTCCAAAACTGCTTTGCAAAAAAAAGCAAACCTTTCTCCATCATCAAGATGACAATACATTCCCTGTCTATCAAAATAATGATAACTGTCAATAAAATATACCGGCACCTTTAATCTATTTTCCTTTGCATATTCATTCAACTCTGTACTTCTGATAATACAAGTTTCTTTTCTCCAGTCCATTTGAATGGAAAAATCAGTGACATAATACATTGTATGCTTGATTTCTTTATATCTGGGCATAACCAGCCTTACATCATTCCCTTTTCTTGCTAATCCTAACGGCAATGAACCTGCTACATCGGCAAGACCACCAGACTTTGCAAAAGGAACTGCTTCTGCTGATACCATTAATATTTTTAAGGCCTTTTTAGAATTCAAAAGCTTACTCCTCCATTCATTCAAAGTTTAAAGTACTAAACAATTAAAACTCTTTTTATAGTTTATATTATATATATATACTAAAAAAGTATCCTAATAACAATATTAGAATACCTTTTTATTTTTAATTTTAATTTTTTTCTTCTGTAAGCTTGACTTTAACAGTCTTTGTTTCACCTTGGCGAACTACTACTATCTCAATGGTGTCTCCTGCTTTAAATTTATCTTTCTCGTGATTAAGTTCTTCCATAGTTGTAATGGCTCTGCCATTAACCTTGATAACAACATCCCCTTCCTTGATTCCTGCTGTTTCCGCACCACTGAAAGGGGTAACCTGCACGACATATATCCCAACAGGCAAATCGTATAATCTTGATATCTCATTAGTAATGTCACGACCTCCAATACCAATTAAAGGTCTTCCCGTTACATACCCATGCGCCATCAATTCGTTAATAATAGGTTTTGCCTCATCAATCGGTATGGCAAATCCAAGACCTTCCACACCAGATGCAGCCATTTTAACTGTATTTATTCCAATCACTTCACCATATGAATTAACTAATGCACCCCCTGAATTACCAGGATTAATTGCTGCATCTGTCTGTATCAGGTTCAATGATTTATCTTCTACTACAATGGTCCTGTTTAATGCACTAATTACGCCTGTCGTAACAGAACCTGCAAACTCTTGCCCTAAAGGATTCCCAATTGCAACTGCCAATTCTCCTACTTCTAACTTTGATGATTCTCCCAACTCTGCGAAATGTAAATCCTTCGCTTCTATTTTAATAACAGCAATATCGGTTTTAGCATCACGTCCAATCAACTTTGCTTCATATTTATTTCCTGTATTTAAGGTAACAGTAACCTCTTCTGCCCCTTCAATAACATGATTGTTAGTAACAATATAACCATCCTCACTGATAATAATACCTGAGCCGCTTCCTTGTTCTATGGATCCACTGATAAAACCTCTCGTCTGAACCTTGTTTATAATTCCTACTACTGTAGGACCAGCCTTTTTGGCTATATCAACCACTGATAATTCTTTTTTCTCATTATCTTTGATAATTGTTTTAGGCTCCAAGGGTAATACTGATTTTGTATCATTGCTATTACTTATATCCCCTTCTTCTTTCTGAATGGTGTCATTTGAATCCTCATCAGGATACAAAGCTGTTTTTGGTGTATCGGAAGAAACACTTTTATTTATCATAGGACTTACAAAAGCAAATGTTGTCCCAAAAATCAACCCGCCGATTACAGCACTGATAATAGCAACTGTAAAATAATTTAATGAAAACTTCTTTTTCTTAGGTTTACGATTCTCTGTATAATAAGATTGTGACTCACCCGAGAGAACAGCCCCCTCATTCGTCTTATTTTTTTCAAAATCATCTTGATACCATTGATAATTATTAAACTCACTCATAAAACTACCTCCTCAATAAAACCTTTGTTCTTATAGTTATATTTTAAGACATCTTTATGAAAAAACTATGAACAGATTGTGAACTTTTTGGATTC
Source organism: Clostridia bacterium (assembly GCA_050251575.1). Classification (GTDB taxonomy): domain Bacteria; phylum Bacillota; class Clostridia; order SK-Y3; family SK-Y3; genus X23. The sequence continues at coordinate 10,125 of JBFWMP010000070.1, read as the reverse complement.
TCTACCTTCTTTATGACTTTTTTAATGTAAAAGTAAACTTGGTATACTCATCCAGCTTGCTGTCTACAAAGATTTCTTCTCCGTGCTGTTGAATAATACTTCTCACAATTGCAAGTCCTAATCCTGTACCAATCTTATCCTTACTTCTGGATTTATCGGTTTTATAAAAGCGATCCCAAATATATTTTAACTCCTGTTCTTGGATTCCTATCCCATTATCCTTCATAGATATATAAATCTTATTACCTTTAGATTCTATATTAATTTCTATCGTACCTTTACTTTCAGTAAATTTTATCGCATTATCCAGTAAGTTCATTATAACTCTTTGAATACTATCCATATCTGCTGCAACATAGCAGTATTCATCTTCAAAATTTGCGTTTACATGGATATCTTTTTGTGTAAATCTGCTTTCAAGCTTAATAATGCTTACCCTTATCAACTCATTAATATCAAATTCTCTGATATCTAATGGTCTTTCTCCTGCTTCCATTTTTGCTAAATCAAGCAGATCAGTCACCAATCTTGAAATTCGTTTTGCTTCATCCAATACAATCGCCAGATACTTTTCCTGGCTTTCCTGTGGTATCGTACCGTCCATGATGCCCTCTATAAATCCCCGTATAGTCGTCATTGGTGTTCTGAGTTCATGGGATACATTTGCAATAAAACTTCTTCTCATATCCTCTAGATTTTGAAGTGACTCTGCCATGCTATTGAAGGTTTTGGCAAGTTCACCGACTTCATCTCTGGATTCAACAGTAACTCTATTCTCAAACTGTCCATTTGCAATAGTCTTAGCTGCCTTATTAATCATCTTTAGGGGTCTTGAAATCCTTTTCGATAGAAAAAAGATAAGCATAAATGCTGCAATCATTGCTATTACTACAGCTACCATAAATAATCTGAATATATCATAACGTACTCGATTGATTTCTGGAGTTGTTGTGCTTAAAAATACTCCTCCAACAATATCATAACCAAGTTTTATAGGAACACCAATCGTCAACACCGTTTGATTAAACATTCCTCCGAAATTTCCTATTTTTTTCATATCTTTTCCCAGTAATACATCGCCATACTGTTCCTTACTTAACTTCTTACCTTCAATATACTTATAAAAAGAATTTGAGATTGCAAATATTTCTCCCGTCTGATCGACCACAAAGATTATTGATTGTGTATTTGTGCTATAAGCTTCAAGATTTATTCTATATAATTTTTCAACAATCTCAGTATTATTCTGTACTAATACGGTTGTCATCTCGCCTACTTTTTCTCCTGTATATTTTAATACCTCTTCTTTTTCAGAAGTCGCATAATCTCCAAGCATACCAAATAGCAATACTCCCACTATAATAAATGTTAACAATATAATTAGAAAATATGCAGACATTAGTTTGCTTAATATACTCTTAAACATGCTACCTCACCTCAAATTTATAGCCTACTCCCCATACTGTCTTCAATTCCCATGGCTGACTCTCTCCATCCAGTTTTTCTCTTAACCTCTTGATATGAACATCTACAGTTCGGGAATCTCCAAAATAATCAAATCCCCAAACCTCTTGAAGAAGTTGTTCGCGAGTGAATACTTTATTGGGATGAGATGCAAGATAATATAATAATTCCAGTTCTTTCGGCGGAATATCCATCTCTTTGCTATTCACTTTCAAATGATAGGTTGATAGATTAATAGTAAGGTTAGGATATACAACTTCTTCTATATCTGTCGTTTTATAATCATACCTTCGAAGAACAGCTTTGATTCGTGCAATTAATTCCTTGGTTTCAAACGGCTTCACCATATAATCATCTGCTCCCAATTCAAGTCCCAGTACCTTATCAAAAGTTTCTCCTTTCGCAGTAAGCATAATAATCGGAATATTACTGATTCTTCTAATCTCCCTGCAAACCTGCCATCCATCCATCTCAGGAAGCATAATGTCAAGTATCACAAGAGAAGGTGCTTCATCCTTGAACAGCTTTAGTGCTTTTGTGCCATTATATGCTGTCACAACATGATAGCCTTCTTTCTCAAGATATAGCCTAATCAATTCACAAATATTATAATCATCATCTACCACGAGTATTTTTACAGCAGATGTCATCTTATATTCCTCCCAGCAGTATTAATTGTTAATAAGACTTATGCATAAATCAAATATATAATATATACCTATTATATATTATATATAGACATGTTCAATATAAAATAAAAATTGTTTACAAAAAATTAAAAATGTATTATTCTATTGCCTTCTTAAGGTCTTTTACAAATTCGCCCACCTTGTTGAGAAGATATGGGGTGTATCCATACTCTTCAATCTTCTTCACGATTGCACTTCCAACAATTAATCCTTCACAATAATTCTTTAATTCCCTTACCTGTTCCGGTGTAGAAATTCCAAATCCTATTGCTTTTGGTGTTTCGGAATATTTATTAATTTCCTTCATAAAGTTTAAAAAATCAGTTTCAAATTTCTGGCGGCTGCCGGTAACACCTGTCGATGATACGCAATAAATAAACCCCTGGGCTTGTTGTGTTAAATTTTTTATTCTCTCTTTTGAGGTAGGTGCCACTAACGAGATGATGTTAATATTATACTGTGCTGCCATGTCCTTTACTTCTGCACTTTCCTCATAAGGAAGATCAGGAATAATCAACCCGTCTATTCCAATTTCAGAACATTCAATAATAAACTTCTCAACACCATATTGCAGCATGCAGTTAAAATACAGCAAGTATAGCAGTGGAACTTGTGTTTCTGTTCTCAATACTTTTACTACTGTCATTATGTCTTTTATCTTTATTTTATTTTGCAGTGCTCTTTGTGCCGCTCTCTCAATAACAGGTCCATCCGCAACAGGATCAGAATAAGGTATGCCGATTTCTACAATGTCGGCTCCGTTTTTCTCCATCTCCAAAACTAGCTTTTGGGTAGTATGCACATCAGGGTCTCCTGCCGTAATATAGGTAATAAGTGCCTTTTTATTATTCGCTTTCAAACTGATAAATGTCTCTTCAATTCTCGTCATTTAAATTCACCCCCATTACTTTAGTGACAGAATATACATCCTTATCTCCTCTACCTGATAAATTTATTACAATAATATCATCTTTATTTGTAGATGGACATAGTTTCACTGCATATGCAAGTGCATGGGAGCTTTCCAGCGCAGGAATAATACCTTCCATATTACACAAAAGCAGGAAAGCATCCAGTGCTTCCTGATCCGTAATACTTACATACCGGGCTCTTTTACTATCACGCAAAAAAGCATGTTCCGGACCGATGCCCGGATAGTCTAAACCGGCTGAAATAGAGTATACAGGGTCAATCTGTCCATCTTCATCTTGGAGGAAATAAGACATCATTCCATGCAGTACCCCTATTTTCCCTTTTGCCAAAGTTGCAGCATGTTTGCCGGTTTCCACACCTAGACCGGCTGCTTCGGTGCCTATCAATCTTACATTCTCATCGTGAATAAAAGGATAAAATATTCCCATTGCATTACTTCCACCGCCAACACAGGCAATAATGTAATCCGGGAGACGTCTTTCTTTTTCAAGTATCTGTACTTTTACCTCATCACCGATAATTCTTTGAAAATCTCTTACAATGGTTGGATACGGGTGAGGACCAACAACTGATCCAAGGACATAAAAGGTATTCTCGACATTGGCAACCCAATCACGAAGTGCTTGATTGGTTGCGTCCTTTAAAGTTGATGTACCCGAATGAACCCCATTGACCTTCGCACCAAGCAGTTTCATTCTAAATACATTCAACGCTTGCCTTTCTATATCTTCAGCCCCCATATAGATTTCACACTGAAGTCCGAACATGGCAGCTACTGTTGCAGTTGCTACGCCGTGCTGTCCCGCTCCCGTCTCTGCGATAATTCTTTTCTTTCCCATCCTTTTAGCCAGTAAAATCTGCCCCAGTACATTATTGATTTTGTGTGCTCCAGTATGATTCAAATCCTCACGCTTAAGATATATTTTTCCTCCTCCGAGATATTCCGTCAATCTTTGAGCATAGTACAAAGGGGTTTTTCTGCCTGAATATTCCTTGAGATAATAAGACAGCTCCTGTTGAAACTGTTCATCTTTTTTATATTTATCATACTGTTCCGTAAGCTCTATTAATGCATTCATAAGCGTTTCGGGTACATACTGCCCCCCGAAAGCGCCAAATCTCCCACTTTTACTTTCCATATTCAATTCCTCCTGACTTTATCTTATCAATAAATTCTTTAACCTTTGCTTCGTCTTTTGTGCATTCCGTTTCTACACCGCTGCTCACATCCACACAGAAAGGTCTGATAACATCAATTGCACCGGAGACATTGTGACTGGTTAACCCTCCTGCTAGTACTACCTTTTTTATTCTACCGATTTCAGAAGCTATATCCCAATCAAAAGTTCTGCCCACACCGCCATAGTGATCTTTAGAATAAGTATCCAGCAGTAAAGCATCCACATTGTATTCTCTTGCTATTTCAAGACTCTCTCTTCCTTTTATCCGTATCGCTTTCCAGACCGGTTTCCGAATAAGTGAACAGAAATATGGTGTCTCATCCCCATGCAATTGGACAATATCCAACTGACAGCTTTCAACAATTTCATTAATTCTTTCTGCATTCTCATTTACGAATACCCCGACTTTCTTTATTGACGGCAATAAGGCTTCAACCATTTCAGTTACAATACCCGGCGTCACCCTTCGCCTGCTGTCTGCAAATATAAAACCAGCATAGTCAGACCGGTATTTATTCACGATGGAAATATCTTTCATGGCGGTTAATCCGCATATTTTTACTTCGACCATCCCTATCAAACTCCCATTCCGGCTCTTAATTCATCTATCTTTTGTTGAATATTGCTTGAACCGACAAATGTCTCTCCGATTAATACAGCATCAACCCCCATCTGCTGCAGTTCATTCATGTCATGATAATCCTTAATGCCGCTTTCACTAACCACAAGCACATTTTCAGGTCTATACTTTATCAGTCTTTTTGTGACTGAAAGACTGGTCTCAAAGGTTTTTAGATTTCTGTTGTTTATTCCTATAATATTTGCACCGGATTTTAGTGCCCTCTCTACTTCTTCTTCATCATGAACCTCAACCAAGCACTGCATTCCGAGTATGCCTGCAACTATTTGAAACTTTTTCAACTGTTCATCACTGAGAATAGAAACAATCAATAGTATTGCATCAGCTCCTAAAAGCCTGGATTGATATATCTGCCAGCAATCAATAATAAAATCTTTTCTGAGCAACGGTATTGGGACATTTTGTCTAATCTGTTTAAGATATTCATCACTTCCCATAAAGAATTCCTGCTCGGTAAGTACCGAAATCGCATCAATATGATTTTGGTAATAAGTATATGCTATTTTTACCGGCTCAAAATCATGACACAGGATACCCTTTGAAGGGGACGCCTTCTTTACCTCGGCAATAATAGACAATTCTCCCCGCTTATTAATGGCTTCGTAGAAGTTTCTTGTCATTGGCAGGCATGTACTCTTAGTTTTATCTTTTAATTCTTCAAGAGTGATCAATCTTTTTTCTCTCTCAATCTGCATTTTTTTGTGTGCAACTATTTTATCCAATATCACTATTCCACCTTCTTCAATTCTCAATTCTCAATTTTCAATTCAAAATGTTAACTGCTTACCGAAACCTTCTAATGGTTTGTAAAATCAATCAATTCTCTCAACTTACTCATTGCCTTTCCGCTTTCAATGATTTCTTTCGATATATGAATGCCTTCATGCATGGTTTCAGCTTTTTTCCCTATATACAATGCTGCTGCACTATTCAGAATTACAACATCCTTCTGGAAGCCCTTGTGATTATCAAAAACATTTAAAATAATCCCGGCATTTTCCTGTGCATTTCCGCCATTTAATTGTTGAGGTGAACACAAATTCAAGCCATAATCAAGAGGGTTAATCTTATACTCATCAATTATATTATCTTTCAGTTCACATACCATGGTTTGGTCTGTTAGTGATATTTCATCCAGTCCGTCTTCACCATGGACAACCATAGCTCTTTCAACACCTAGGTTCTGTAAAACCGATGCGATGGGATAAAGCAATTGACTGTCATATACGCCTAATATTTGCCCTTTTGCACAAGCAGGATTTGTTAACGGTCCTAAAACATTAAATATAGTCCGAATTCCCAACTCTTTCCTTGGTCCTGCTGCGTATTTCATTGATTTGTGAAATGAAGGTGCAAACATAAATCCCAATCCAACTTTCTCTATACATTCCTGTACTTGTACAGGTGATAACCCTATATTTACGCCTAGTGCTTCAAGAACATCTGCACTACCGCTCTTACTGGAAATAGAACGGTTTCCGTGTTTTGCAACAGTCACCCCTCCTGCTGCTGCAACAAAAGCAGCCGCAGTAGAAATATTGAAAGTGTGTGATCCGTCTCCTCCTGTACCACAGGTATCTATATAATAATTTACTCTTGGCTGGATCCTTTCTGCTTTATTCCTCATCACTTTTGCACATCCTGTGATTTCTTCAATGGTTTCCCCTTTTATTCTCAGTGCAGTGATAAATGCTCCGATTTGAGCAGGTGTGGCTTCTCCATTCATGATTATTTCCATTGCCTCAGTTATCTGCTGTTCGCTTAAATTTCTTCCATTTACCAAGGTATCTATAACATACTGCAACATAGTAATGCCTCCTCTTCTCATCTCTTCAAATCTACTAAAAAATTATTTAATATCTCTATTCCATATTCAGTAATGATTGATTCCGGGTGAAATTGAATACCATAGACTGGATATTTTTTATGACATATTCCCATGATTTCTCCATCTTTTGTTGAAGCAATCATATTTAATTCATTGGGCAAACTTTGTTTTTCTATAATCAATGAGTGATATCGTGCTGCTATGATTTTATTTGGAATATCCTTAAATAATGAACAATTCTCCAAATATATATCAGATGCTTTCCCGTGGACCAACTCTTTTGCATGAACAACTTTCCCGCCGAAAGCTTCTCCTATTGCCTGATGACCCAAGCAAACTCCCAAAACAGGTATGTGCGAATAAAAAGACTTCACAACATCTGTTGAAATGCCTGCTGCATCCGGAAATCCGGGACCAGGAGATATAATGATGTGAGTTGGCGACAACCCTGCAATATCTTTTATAGTAATCTTGTCATTTCTCACTACCTTGATATCCTCACAAATACTGCCTACATATTGATAAAGGTTATATGTAAAAGAGTCATAATTATCTATCATCAGAATCATTTTCTTCACCTGCCTTACTAATTGCTTTTACTAACGCTTGTGCCTTATTCAATGATTCTGCATATTCATTCTCAGGTATCGAATCTGCAACAATCCCTCCGCCTGCTTGTATATAAACTTTATTATCTTTAAATACTGCCGTACGTATTGCAATACACGTATCCAGATTACCGTCAAAACCTATATAACCAACCGCACCGGCATATATACCCCGCCTCCGGTTTTCAGTTTCTTCTATGATTTCCATGGCTCTTACCTTAGGAGCTCCTGATACGGTCCCCGCAGGAAGTAATGACTTTAATACTTCAAGAGGAGTCTTATTTTCTGCCAACGTGCCTGTCACATTAGTAACCATATGCATTACATGAGAATATCTTTCAATATGCATCATGTTTTCTGTTTTGACACTGCCAAAGCTGCACACCCTGCCAATATCATTCCTTCCCAAATCTATCAGCATGGTATGCTCAGCTTTCTCTTTCTCGTCACATAACAATTCTTTTTCAAACATATTATCTTCTTCTTGTGTTTTTCCCCTTGGTCTTGTTCCCGCAATAGGGCATGTTTCTACAATACCGTTTTCCATACGCACCAGCATTTCCGGTGAAGCTCCAACGATTGAATAATTTTCATACTTCAAATAATACATATATGGTGACGGATTCAATGTTCTTAATGCGCGGTATACACTAAAGGGGTCTCCGTTAAATTCTGTACTTAACCTTTGCGAAAGCACTACTTGAAAAATATCACCATTTCTGATATATTCCTTTACCTTTTCTACATTCGCACAGAATTCTTCTTTGGTTACGCTAAAACAGTATTCGCTTTTACTGCACTCAGTCTTTCTATCTTTTCTGTGTGTATCTAACCTGTTAGCAGCTAATTCATCAATAATTTCATCAATTTTTTTCAACGCATCGTGGTAAGAGTTGTTTTGAATTGATGGAAAAGTATTAATGATAATATGAATTTTTTGCTTAAGATGATCAAAAACAATTACCTCTTCCGGCACCATTAAATGACAATCAGGCAGCCCTAATTCATCGAAATTTTTATCTTCTATATTTTCATAATACCGGATAAGGTCATAACCAAAATACCCTACAACACCACCATAAAATCTTGGTAATTCAGTAAATGTATTGCTTGTAAAGCTGTCAAGCAAATACTGCAACACACTAAAAGGACTTTCATTGTAATTAAATACTTCATTTTGAATTTTAACTGTTGTGCATCCTTTGACAGTTTTAAAAGTAATGAAAGGTCTTCTGCCAATAAAAGAATATCTGGCCCACCTTTCTCCTCCTTCAACACTTTCAAATAGATAACAATATTGATCAGTAGAAAGTTTCTTAAAAATTGAAATTGGTGTTTCCATATCAGCAGTAACTTCACAGCTTACAGGAACAACCTTAGAATGCACACAGCAATCATTATACTGGGCATAAGATGGATAATACATATGATACCTCCTCTACACTGTGAGGCATATGAGATGGAAAATAAATAAAACCAGAACGAAACGTCCTGGTTTTATTGACAAAATATTTCTCAAAATAATGTAATTACATGCTCACCAATAAGCTGGTTTTATGTAACTACTTGCTGTCAACTCGACTCATCTCATCTCGCCTAAACTAATCTAAACTCAACTCTACTAACTAAACTTGAAAAAATTATAACATGGATTTATCTGTAAAACAATAGATATTGAAAATAAAATCAAGATTTTCATAGCGTAATCCTTGCGGAAACAATACCAGTATTATATAATATTTTTTCGTAGTGTAGTAATTTAATTTGCTTATTTAAAAGATTTGAAGAATGAAAGGATAGTTATTATGAAATTAGGAATTGTTGGATTGCCAAATGTCGGCAAGAGCACATTATTCAACGCCATTACCCAGGCAGGAGCAGAATCAGCTAATTATCCCTTCTGTACCATTGAACCGAATGTAGGGATTGTACCGGTTCCTGATGAAAGACTGGATAAGCTGGCTGAAATGTATAATCCTGAAAAAATTACTCCTGCTTCAATTGAATTTGTTGATATCGCAGGATTAGTGAAGGGTGCCAGTAAAGGCGAAGGATTAGGTAATAAGTTTCTATCACACATCAGAGAAGTTGATGCTATTGTGCATGTCGTAAGATGCTTTGAGGATGAGAATATCATACACGTTGAAGGCTCGATCGGACCATTGAGAGATATTGAGACTATTAATCTTGAGCTTATCTTTGCTGATATGGAAATGCTGGACAGAAGAATTGATAGAACTAAAAAAGCTATGAAATCGGGAGACAAAAAATTTCAATCAGAGCTTGAGCTGCTAGAGGAAATAAAGACTGTTCTTGAAAGCGGCAAGCCTGCCAGAAGCATTCAATTTGATGCTGTGCAGCAGGAAATTGTGAAAGATATAGCTCTTCTTACGCTTAAACCTGTTGTATATGCTGCAAATGTATCTGAAGAAGACTTTGTAAATGGTATTGAAAACAATATGATGGTAAAAGAATTAAAGCAGTTCGCACAGGCTGAAAATTCCGAAGTACTTACCATATGTGCCCGAATCGAAGAAGAAATTTCTGAGCTGGATCCTGATGAAAAGAAAGAATTTCTTTCCGACCTTGGTCTGACAGATTCCGGCTTAGATCGATTAGTTAAAACCAGTTATAATCTGTTGGGATTAATCAGTTATCTTACTGCCGGTCCCCAGGAAGTAAGAGCATGGACAATCACTCAAGGAATGAAAGCTCCACAAGCTGCCGGTAAAATCCATAGTGACTTTGAAAGAGGTTTTATCAGAGCAGAAATTGTTGCTTA
>JBFWMP010000069.1:10182-13733 GCA_050251575.1 Clostridia bacterium | reverse complement strand
TTTCCTGGTTTGCATCCTCTCGACAATCAATATTTAGTACTGTGATGTCTTTTACACCAAGCCTTGCAAATACTCTCTTATATTTTTTTTCGGCTTCTTTCGGCAGTTGGGTTGCAGTGGTCAGTACCACCAACCTTGCCTGAGATCCACCCGCAATTTCAACTACTCTCTTTAAAATTACACATTGATTTTCTTTGTCTTCGGCACCTCCTATAATAATAAGGTTGCCGCGCACCTTGTCACCCATAGATAACTCCTTTAAAAAAAAATAAAACACTCAACATTATTATGAGTGTTTTATTTGAATCTATTCTAAATGATTATATTTTGTTATTATTTACATTAACACTTTTGCAAAAGCAACTCCATATTCATAGATTTTGCTTAATTCATCTGCCGAAGGAACGAAGTTAGCTTTTTGTCCTTCTCCAAAAAGGTTGAGCTTCAAGCTCTTCACCCTATCTTCCATCATCTTAATGGACTCACCGCTCCATCCATAAGAACCGAAGACTCCACAAAGCTTTCCTTTATTTCTTATTGCTTCCACTACAGATAGTACATCCCAAACAGGCTTAACAGCATCTCTGTTAATAGTAGGAGAACCGAACAGCAAGGCATCTGCCTTATCTATTTTCTCTCTTATCTCCATCAAGTCACTATATATGATATTTACTAACTCCACTTCAAAGTTTCCTGTATCCTTGATTGCCCTTTCCAGCTCTTCTGCTATTCTGCGGGTGCATCCATAGGCAGATACATAGGAAATCAGTACCTTTTTAGGAGCATTTTTGTCAAAGATATCGCTGCTCCATTCTCTATACAATGTCATCGTCTTTTCTATACTTTCTACCAATATAGGACCATGGCTTGGACAAATTACATCCATCTTCAGATCCTTAATCTTGTCTAGTCCTTTCAATACATATTCCTTAAACGGCCCGAAAATGACATCATAATAATATTTAATGGCATTTTCAAAGTTCTTCCGATAGACTACCCGGTTATCAAACATTCTCGGTTCACAATAATGACACCCTAAGAAGTCACAGGAAAAAAGTGTACTGTCTTCTTCGACATAGGTAAACATGGAATCCGGCCAATGCAGAAAGGGAGCAATCAAGAACTTTAATGTCTTTCCCCCAAGATCTATCACATCTCCATCTTTCACTATCTGACTGTCAAATTCATGGTTTACAATCTGTCGGATGTATTTGTTTCCTGCCATTGAAGTGATGACTTTAATCTTTGGATTCTCCCTTAACAAATATTTCAGCGCACCGGAGTGATCAGGTTCAGTGTGGTTCAATATAATATAATCGATATCGGCAATATCTGTAATACTTCTTATGTTGTCCAGGTATTCATCAAAAAAAGTAGTATGTACTGTTTCAATCAACGCTGTCTTTTCACCCTTTACAAGATATGCATTATAGGATGTGCCATATTCTGTTTGCATGATAATATCAAATATTCTTAGATTAGGGTTTAATACTCCTACGGAGTAAATCCCGTCTTTTACTTTTATCGTTGGCATTTATTTTCCTCCTTATTAGCTTGGAGCTTGGGGCTTGGAGTCTAAAGAGCCCACTCTGAACTCCTTATTATTAAATTAATTCTTTTATTAGCTCTAATAATAATAAGGAGTGAATAGTAGGAAAGAAGCAATATTTCCCCACTCCCCACTGTCCACTCCCCACTATTCTTTAGATTTTCTCGAAAACGTCTTTACCTAATCCACACATTGGGCATACCCAATCGTCTGAGATGTCCTCGAAAGATGTGCCTGGTGCAATACCACCATCAGGGTCGCCTACCTCCGGGTCATAGATATACCCGCATGCTGTGCATTCATATTTGTCCATTTATATTCTCCTCTCGTATTTAGATGGGAACTTTAAGCTTGAAGTTCAAAGAAAGTATAGTAGCTCTCACTTAAGATTCCCAATTAATTATAATTAAACTGCACTCAAGATATTATACTTCTTTTAATAAATTTTTAAAATACTCAACATGAGCCTTTTCTTCATCAACTAATACAGCTAATGCTTCTTTCATGTTTTCCTGCTTTGTACCTTCATACATTTTAGTATATAATAATACGGTAGCTTCTTCTGCCTTTACCGCTTCAGCTGCTGCAGTCTTTAAATCCTTAAAAGCATCTTCCGGTTTTGGTGAGCTGCTGAATATCTGATTTTCTACTAAAGACTTTAAGTATGCGGCTACATCAGGCTCAAATAAGTATTCATCTTCTATACTTCTTCTATTTCTCATCAGGTCACTATAAAGCTTGGAGAACATTTCTTTATGTGCCATTTCCTGTCCGGCTGCATGCAATAAAAAATCTCTCAGCTTTCCGCTTGTATATTTAACACCATTACTATAAAATCTCATTCCTTCTTCTTCTAAGGATATTGCTATTTTAAACATTTCCAAATCACTGAAATCACCCTGCTCAATCACTGTTATTACCTCCATTCCTCATAAGTTTTACGAACGAAGCTTGTAACGCTTTCGAACTTAATTATAACTAATATACCACATTTTTAATATTAAAAACGTTTTTTTCGAAGAATGCACTAAAAAAGTCAACTAAAATGAAAAAGAACCAAGAATGTCATTCCGAACAGAGCAAGAATCTTAGCATCTGACTGGCCTCAAAGATTCTTCATTTTATTCAGAATGACACAAACCTGGACTTTTTCAATAAAGGAGAACTTTTATGCTGTAGAATGATTTTACTTTACTGCTGCTTCTTGTTGAATCATTCCACTATCTGCTTTAAATGGTTTGCCAAAATCTAAATGCCCCTTAAATTCCGGCACCTTCTTTCCTTCTATTGTAAATTGAACTTGATTTATACCACTTATAGCGGTTAAGGTATTTACTATTGAATAAACAGTCATGGTTTCTCCGGTGGAACCACCAGGATGTTTTTCAACAAATTCTTTTGAAAGGTCTACCACTGCAGTTTCTTTTTCAACTTTTACTGACGGTACCTTGATACCTTTAGGGAAAGGACTGGTTAGATTGCCGCTGATCGGACCTTTGAACAATTCTTTTAAAGCTTCCTTTGCCATAGCGTTAACGTCTTTCACACTGCCTTTTGCGATAAATCTTTTCTCAAGCACCAACTTTGTGGCATCGTTATTTGCAAAATATAGCGCTATTGCAACTTTCTCCTTCTCTTTTTTCATCTGGTCTTCCGTAAGCATTACACTGCTGACAGGTTGAGCTTCATCTATCTCAGAACCGGAGGCTTCTTTTGAACTTTTCTTGAGTGACTTAAAGGAACATGCAGAGAATGTTCCTGTCATGAGCAGTATCACAAGTAATAGGCAGATTAGTCTTTTCATAAATTAATGCCACCTTTCAAATTTCTTCCTAGCATATTTTATGCTTATCTGAAAAAAGATATTACTAGTTTTATGAGTGGAAAACAAATAGTAAGGAAAAGTAATCACAGGATAAAATAAATATACATATATTGTATTACTAAAGCATAGAATATTTAATGTTTTCTTAACATTTTAATGCTATTATAGAATATAACA
>JBFWMP010000069.1:8447-10082 GCA_050251575.1 Clostridia bacterium | reverse complement strand
ACATTAATTTTAAAGGAGGTGATTTTATGGAAGAGAAGAATACTAAAAAAATAGTTACTATAGAAAAAAATATCGATAAGGAAAAGGGGGATCTGGATGATTTCATTTTTTCAATGCAGGAAAACAAAAGATGCTCTGAGAGGTAATTGCAAAAAAACTACGGTTCACGCCACCCACAGTGGATGCAAGTTCGTGAACCGTTCATTGTAACCTTATAACTATCGTATTTTCATTTCAGCAATACATTAGATTTTTAACTCTTCTTTGAAATCTCAATTATTACAAACAAATATTACTTTGCCAATAATTCAATGGCTTTTTCAAGCTGCCTATCCACTACAACTTCTACCTTTTCTGCCTGACTGTTCAATACCTTCTGAGTAGTAAAATCCAGTACTCCATATGAAAACAGCTTTTGTTCGGACTGGAAGTTTGTTACTGCCTGGAAGGTCTTTTCATCATACAATTCATCGGGTTCTCCTACATCATATCCTAATATCTGCAATCTTTGCTCTGCTGCCAGAACCTCTTTTCCTGTGTCCCCCACTGTAGGTTTAACAGTAAGTGTCAGCTTTTCAAATGTACTAAGATCTACCTTCTTCGAATAATTCTTTACTTCTATATCAGGATGAATTCCATCACCGTCTATTGCCCTGCCATTCGGCGTGAGGTATCGTGCAATAGTCATTTTAATAGCACCGCCTATACGCAAAGGCAGCACTTCCTGTACCGTACCTTTACCAAAAGACTTTACACCGATTACCTTCCCCACTTTCGAATCTTGAATAGCTCCTGCCAGTATTTCAGATGCACTGGCACTTCCTTCATTAATAAGTACCGCTACTTCATACTTTGCCTTCTCTAGCTTCGAATAATACGATTCTTTCTGCTCATCCTTGTATTCAATGTGTACAATAGGACCCTTGTTCGGGATAAAATGTCCTGCTACTTCTATTACCTGTTTCAAAGAGCCTCCAGGATTGTTTCTCACATCAATTATAACTTTTTCTACATTATGTGTATTGAAATCCTTTAATACTTGGCTCAAATATTCTTCTGTATTGGCATTAAAATCAGAGATTCGAATATATCCGATATTATCCTGTTTTATTTCATGAGTGATGGGATTAATCTTGATAATATCTCTGACAATATCAAAATATAACAAGGCATCCTGTCCTTCTCTTTTAATGCCCAGCCGTATACTTGAACCCGGCTCACCCCTCATTAATGGTACTGCCATGCTTACATCATACTTTGAAACATCTAAGTCATCGATATAAATAATTCTGTCTGCTGACTTTAATCCTGCTCTCTGTCCCGGAGTATTGTCAATAGGTGACATGATAGTGATATATCCGTCCTTGTTTGCAACGGAGATTCCGATTCCTCCGAACTGTCCGTCTACTTCTGTAGAAAATTGTTCATACTCATCCTCACGGAAGAAAGTGCTGTAATTATCCAGCGTATTAAACATACCCTCTATAGCTTCCTCCAGCAGCTCAGGATGCTTTTCTAGAAGAGTACGCATCGCTCCTTCCAATATTGAAGCATCAGTCGCATCGTTTTTATAACGCTGTTTAATATATTCCTTTACATTTTGAAGAAAAATAAAATTTGGGTCTTCTTGCTTCT
>JBFWMP010000069.1:0-8347 GCA_050251575.1 Clostridia bacterium | reverse complement strand
CAATTCTATCATAAAATATATTCTAATTAAATAATATGATGTTTTCTCTATAGTCCCGCTGAAGGTCTCCCTCCAAAAATTCAAGAAAACGTACCAGCATTGCAGAGGCTTCTGCACGTGTCATTACCTTTTCAGGATTTATATTGTTATTCTCATCACCGTTTACAAGACCGAATTCTGCCGCAACGTATATACTGTCCTTCGCCCAATTAGGAATCCTGCTGTTATCACTGAAGGATATATAGTAGCCGGGTGTTGGTGCCTTATTTTCAAATCCTAATGCTCTGATTAAAATGGTAATTGCTTGTGCCCTCGTCAACGGGTTACCGGGATTAAAGAAATTATCCAGTTCCCCTTTTATGATTCCTTTATTAACCCCATCTTTAATATATTCATAGTCTGGATCATCTATGCTTACATCTGCAAAAGGTGACTGTTCTGCAGGCTGTTTACGCTTCCTGACTGTGGTTTTCTTTTCTTCTAATGAAGGACGGATGTTGCATGATTTAATAATTCCTTTTGTAAATTCCTGTCTTGTCATTGGGATTTCCGGTGTAAAGAACTGTGAGTTCCCGTCAAATACATCCAAAGAATACAATTTTTCAATATATCCCTGCGCCCAATGTCCTCCTGTATCCCTAAACTTGGGTACAATAAGTCTCTCCAGCTTGGGTACCATTACCTTAGACAGCCTGATGTCATCCCTTTCTCTCTTTTTCTTATCCGGCAAAGCTATTTTTGCACTGGTAATATTATACCCTGATTCTGAGGTGTTCATCTTGGGCAGGTCATAGTCATATTGACTCACCATCTCCCTATTCGTAACCCTGATATACCCTCCGTTAAAGCTGGAGAAATTAGCTTCATTTTCAGCGTATTTTAAAACCTTGGTAGTACTGTCTGATGCCTGAACTCTCAATGTTCCTTGCCATGAGACATCCTGTGTCTCATCTTCTTCTCCCTCTTCACCGGCTAAGGTAAGCTGTCTGTCATACTGAATGTTGTAATCTAAAATTTGGGTTTCGGTATTGCCCCAAAAGTTCTGATATCCTACATTACCGCCGGATATGTCAACAATAACGGTGCCTTCATCACGGTTAATCGTATAGTATTTTCTCCCTTTTATATTGCCTGAATAAAAATCCGCGGCAGGTCTATTGTCAATCACATCAGATTTTGAAAACTGCATATCTGATAAAGTATATCTGTCATTTCCTATTTGAATGGTTTCGCTGTATCTGGTTATAGTTGTATCTGCTATGGTCTGACCCTTATCAGTACGATCGGTATATTTTGTAACAACTGTGATTGTTCTGCTCAAGTTTCCGGTAATAGTCTTATCTTCGGGCTTTATATTTTTTATTGTGTATTTTGTTGTCTTTGTATCTTGTTTTTCTGTCTCGCTAATGGTATATTCACCTATAAACTTAATAGGTTCACCCGTGATAAATATAACCTCTTCATATTCGTATTCATTGTTTACTCCGCCTGAGAAACCGGTGGGGGTTGCCCATACTGTAGCAGTGTTCATTATGCAGCTGAAGATGATAATTAATGCTATGATTTTTTTCAAAATAATCCCCCTCCCTGATAAAGTTATTTTACAATTACGACCTTGGCTTTGCTGTCATCTCTGACTACATACAATCTATCCCCAACTTTAAGTTCTTCCGGCGTAATTATTTTTCCATCTTCTATAATCATGGCCTCTCTTAAAAGAATACTAAGTGATGTATTCTTTGCCATCCACGTGTCCTTCCTTGCACTCCAATCTTTCGCATCTCTTATCCCCATTTTCCATCCGACAAGAGAATGATCCTCTATAGATTCTATGATACCATTGGTAGTTCTCTGCTTCAGCAAAGAGTCCCTCTTCTTCTGCACCATAATACTTGAAATCCTGTCTCCATCTGTATATGCATAGGCATACCAGTCTTTTAAATCGTAATCATCTGCATAATCACTATCTTCATCTACCGCATAGTGCTCAGAATAGAATTCTTCAGAAGTGATTTGTTTTCCTGCTTCCATGTCATATATAATTACGTCATTATCATAATAAAGTTCCTTTTCTTCATTGAAAGATTCCCATTCATTTTTATCAAGTATGCAGAAATCCTTCAAAACTACCTTGTCTTTAATAATCTCATTCAGTCTGCCTTCATATAAATAATCCTGTCCAATATTGGAATTGTTAATATCCTCATTATATACATAAATTACGTCTGCCATCAGTTGACTTCCCCGCCCGTCTCCAACAATAAATGCATCAGAATCGGAATAGATAGAGTATTTGTCCACAAGCCTTCCGTTTTTCATAATGATTGTACCATCATTGAAGGATAAGTTCTTATTATTTTTCAACTCAAATGCTTCACTATACCAGTTTACATCTACAATTTTATCCGAATAAATCGATTCATACTGGTTTTTTATTACTATTCTTTCTATTTGATCTCTGCCAAAGAAATCCTTCACAGCCATATAAGCTGTTTTCCCCTTGTAATATTTTAAATTATTATGAGCTACCTTCATACCTCCTACATAGGCTGAAACCTGTGCAGAAAACCGAATGGATTTGGAGCTGCTTAAAGACTCCCATTGGCCATTTTTGAACACTTCTACCCCTGTAAACGTACTAATATTTCCAATAGTATCTGACGCTGCCAATACTCCCCGGTATAAATCTTTTATCTTTATCGTATCTCCTTCAATAGACAAGCGGCTGATTATATCAGAGTTGACTTCATCAAAAAACAGCTTTACACGGTCTCCTTCATAGAGCACGTTTAAGGATACATTATTCCCCTTTTTCAATGCAATGGTTGCAGGCGATGTGAAATATGTCTCATCTTTTCCTGTCGCGAGACTTACGATGATTTGATCCCTATCAATCTTCTTTATGACTCCCGTTCTGATTTTACTGCCTTCAGGGATATATCCCGGTACTTCTGTCGAGTAGCTTTCCAAATATTCTATGCTCTTTCCTTTCAGCGTGGCATAGACCTCCATTCCAACTTTAAAATCTGTAAGTACGGCAGGTCTGTTATCAATAGAAAATGTAATCGCACTATTCAATGCTAATATATGAATGGTACCATCATACTCTTCGATTTCCACCCTATCTGCCCCGATACTTTTGACAAACCCTTCTATAACCCCTGTTCTATAAGGGGTCAGTTGGTCAGCATATGAGAAAGTGAAGGTTGATGTTATAAGCAGTATGACTAGAACAGAACCGGCAATCTTCAACAGTGACTTTTTCATTAAAAACACCTCCTCATTATTATCTGCTCCCAATAACCGAGTATCTTCCGATTCTATTCACAAGACCCCTTATTGAAATGCTGTATTCATCCTGCCGATATGCTGCCGGCACCCAATTCTGGGCAGACAAGTCATATCGGTTTAAGCTTATACTATTAAGTCTTCTCATGTCTGCCTTTGCTGAGTCAAAGTCCAAACTGATTTCTATATCTGACTTCAAGTAGTCTATTTCTGTACTATCTGCACCTACATATGCATTTGCTTCCAATGTATATTGAGCAGACAAAAGAGTTTTCCCACCTTCTGTACTTGGACTTCCACTGAAAGGAGCAATCCTGAATCTAACCCCGGCATCGTCTTTTTTCTTGTTTTCTTCTACTCGGGAAATATTAAATGCATTTGGGTTAAACTGAATCATAAAATCCTTACCTATTATTTTTATATCTTTTGCCTTATAACCAGATACAATCTTTGCAGACATACTTACAACTATCTCCTTACTTCCTGCGAGTGTACCTTTTGTTAAATCAATAGTCAGGCTTTTATCATAGCTGTCTTCTCCAATGATTATATTTGCTTGATCTCCTGACTTTTCCATCTTCGTATTTTCGTTCAATCCCCCATCTGTATCCGGCGGACCTACTTTTCTTCCTGTTTTAACTTCTTTGCTTTCCATGGAAGGTTTGGAAATATTGAATTCACCAACAGCTTTAATAATAAACTTATATTCTGTTCTCGGCTCCAAATCTTCATACAAATAGCTTGTAAGCTTAGTAGATCCGATAAGCTCTGTTTCTCTCCGATTGATTACTACGTAAATTTCGTACTCTTTTGCACCTTCGACTGGTGACCAGTTTACCTTAATATAGCGGTCATATACAAGCTCTGCATAAACTTTACCGGGAGGTGCTTCTATCTCCGGAATAGAATAGACCACTCCGTCATATACTTCACTGGCTCCCTGATCCGGATTGATAACAATAATTCCTCTGCCGTCCAGCGCCATTGCAGGAGTCTTAACAATAATCGTCTGTCCTCCATTCTCAACCTTCACATCCGTTCCTTCTGCTCCGTCCTGCAAATCATACAGCACACCATTGATATAAATCGGCTGCCCTTTTGCATCCTGTTCTTGACTGATTTCATCTAACGGCTGCTTAGGATTGAAAATGACCCTTGCTCCTTCCATAAAACCGGAACCCTGTATATATATTTCCTGATTTCCCAATGCGGAGATGTTTTTGACCTCTGTACCGTTGGCATTTTCAACCACCACAATCTTGGGATTACTGGTATAAATAAACTCACCCCAAGGCGCCGACAAGGATAAATCAGGATTTTCTACTCTAACAGTTATTGCTCCGGGGGTATGTGATGGGATTGCCTTAATCACGATGGTATATTCATTTGTCTGCTCCCAATCTATATCGTCTTCAGGAACCTTAATATCCCCAAAGTAAACAGCTAGTTTTTTTTCTCCATAATCCTCCGGCATTGTCTTTCTAAAATTTTTACCTTCTATCTTAACAGAGATACCGCCTATGGCAGGCCCATACCCGGGCGTCACTTTTTCTACCTCCGGGAATGTCTCTCCTTTGACAAACTGAATATAGATAGGCAAGGGTGATATGGTCTCGGAAGAAACTGCCGCCCCATCTTCATTCTGTATAATTACCGGATGATATTTAGGTGTTCCGTCAGCATTTTCGATGGCTCCTTCATTTACTGCCGGCATAGTAAACTTAATTTGTGTTGGCAGTATATCTTCCCTATCCTGCGCACTTGCAGGAATCTTTGCGATATTTGTTCCTACAAATATCGTTGCATTCTCTCTAAAATCCAAGCCTGAAATAGTAACCCGATTTCCACCTTTATAGCTCATTCGGATTACTATAGCATCTTTTCCATTCACCTGCTGGCTGCTGCCCACTGTACCTGCCTTGGTAATATTAGTAATTACAGGACGGCTGGATGGACTTGTATAGTCAAATTCTGCTTCTGCCTGGCCTCCATCAGGATTAATTATAGTTACAGGTACCTTGCCAATGGTATAATAAGCCGGCGTTCTGAGAATAATTTGATCTTCTTGTATATTTGCAGATGCTGCAGATGCATAACCTCTTTCCACAATAAGCCTATTAATACCGCCTTCAGTAATGAGCTCCACTTTCACAAGTTCGTTCTTGGTATATTCCTTCGGGGTGCTTGCTGCTGTCTCCTTATAGGCTAACTCGGTAAGCGGCAGAAATACCATCTTGTCATTATATTCAAAAGACTGCTCAGTAGTATAAGTTTTCCCTTGCTCTTCTAAAGCAAATTGAAGTTTAGGCGAACTGCCGGCAGCATCATAGTCTACAGTCAGAGTTCCGGTCTCTACTACAGTTTTGCCATTAATAATACCTCCATAATTTCTATGTTTAATATCTGTAATGTGCAAATTTGACATCTTTTCATCTTTCATATCTCCAAAGCGTACTGTCATTAACTCGGTATCTGCTAAAGGCAGCGCCGTACTGCTGCTATCGTAAACTCTAATCTTGCTGTTCTTAAAATATGTCCCTTCTATATAGACCTGGGCGTTGCCGTATCTGGTGCCTGAACTTGGAGTAATAGCTGTAATAGCCGGCTTGGATGCTTCATATGTATATGATAATGTATTGGAAACACCATAATCATTATTGACTACATAAACACTTACCGTTTGAGCCGTACCAATAGGCGCTTTTACAATTAATACCCCTTCGGAGAAACTCAACAATTCTGCTTTCTTATTTCCAAAATATATTGTAGGAAGAATCTTTCTATCATCCCTATTGTCATTCACTGTCAAGTCTGCAACATTGCCGCCTAAGCCCAGACTTGTCCATTTTCCGTCCCCATTTAATTCAGTATAAGGTTCTCCATCATCCCATTTCCCATTTACATTGATAGTATCTTGAAAAGGCTCGAAATACCTGAATCCTGATCCGAATATGTATACTTTTTCTTCTCCGACCACATTGCCTTTTTCCTCTCTGACTTCGGTTATGTTCGGCTTATTATTTACCAGTACATAGGTGTATCCTGACACACCGTTAAGCGGCGCATTCATATTGATTTGGAATGTTACACCATTAGGATTGATTAGCACAATCGGTTCAATGATTCTATCTACATTAAGAACTTTAAAATCTTTATCACATGCCGGTATCACTACCGAAATCTCCCTGCCATTAGTTGAAATCTGCACCTTATCTTTAGAAACCTCTTGTGTTCCTATGATCACTCTTGTCTTTCCTGTACTGTTATCTACAAAACCCGTTGGTTCTTCAGGATCTGACACAGCAGGTGCTGAAAAAGTGACCATATTCCCTCCATCCGCTGAACCTTCTTCCGGATTAAAGCTTATTACTTTTGGGCGCACTCCTGCAGGTGAAATATAATAAAAGCTTTCTTTTTTTTCAACACTTTTTGCATCCGGATTCATAATTTTAACATCATATACTTCTGCACCGGTAGCTGCATCATATTTCCCTTGCCCAATTTTTGTTTTTGGTGGTACTGAGAAGAATATTTGAGATGTCGTCATTAAAAACACTCGGTTACCCACAATTCTATCATAATCGTTACCATCATCATCTTTTATCCGGGCAATGGCATAAGGCGTATACGCCTGCAGTTGGATAGTCTCACTTGTGCTTTGTAATGTTATGCTTCCTTTCTTATCTTCTAACTGAATTACATCATAATCAACAGTACCTTTTTTTGCTTTTATTTGTTGGTCTTTATTCACATAAATTTTGAATTCTTCATTTCGGTCATCTGTAATTTTAAAAGTTCCATCCATTTCTTCTTTAATCTTATAAAATTTATTATTTTTAGAATTAGTGATATCTTCTTTTAGCAGTATTACACTTCTAAAATCCTTAGCAAGCTGAATAACCCCCGTACCGGATGCTGATATAGGTGCGGAAAATATATTTTCTTTTAATCTAAGCTGACCTAGCTGAGCATTTTCTGCTCCATCTTCAAACTTTTGAAGACCAATTTCTCCATCTTCACCCCTATAATAATCATTAATATCCTGGTTATTGATAAACACTCTTGTTCCCATTAAACGGTACATCAGCATTTCACTTAATGTTTTATACTGTGAAGCATCTACCGTCGCATCTTTTAGTTTAAAATTTTGACCTTGAATTATAATGGTATCATCCTGTGTTCCCTTATTCGGGTTAATACTTGTAAAGGAGGGATCTGTATATGTGATAGTATAGTAAAGATTCCCTACTGCAAAGGCCTTCGCAGGGTTAACTACGATTACCTTTGCCATTCCTTCTCTTCTGGCCGGTGCATTGAATGTGATTTTATCTCTTTCTCCACTGTTGTCCACCTTCGCACCGGCTACCTTAACACCGTCGATATATACTTCTGCACCCGGTTTAAAATTAGTTCCGGTAATGGTTATCGAATCTCCGCCTTTTGTAGAAACTACTGAAGGTTGAATATTAGCTATACTCGGAAACTCTCCCGCAGAAATATCCTTGAATTCTATTTTCTCAGCAAACGAATATGAACTGAATTCCGAATCGGAACCCCTCCACGGATTATGAATAATAATAGGTTGCTTCCCGACGCTTCCGATTTTTTCTCTCTCTGCCTGATCATCGCTCAATTTTAAAATAATCCTTATATGCGTTCCAATCTCTCTGTTGATATCTCCATTAATAAGTGCACCTTTCGCATCTAATACCTCAAAAGTAATAATCTTATTCAGGTTATCTGCCCCAAATGTAAACTTATTTAACTTGTCAGGATCTGTATCTTCAGGCTTATCCAGCTTATCATTCGGATCAACGATGATTTCACCTAATCCGATTCTAGGATAGATCAAATTATTATCCTTCTTGGTAACCAAGAAATTCTTACCGTAGATATTTACTTCCAATTCGTTGCTCTGTCCAATGTTCCGTGAAATAAGATAATAGCCGGATTCTCCCGGAGCAGGTTCTATCGGAACTACTTCCGGCACTACACTTGTTACTTCCGGTTTTTCTGTCGTGGGAATAAATACAAAAGGCTCCTTGCTATATACTTCTTT
>JBFWMP010000068.1:7731-13883 GCA_050251575.1 Clostridia bacterium | reverse complement strand
TTTTAGGCCATTGCGGCCATGGGTTATCAGGTGTGCGTTGTTCCGGAGGCTTCGGCATAATTTCCAACTGCACTACATTCTTACATCCGTGCCGTATGGAAGTTCCAACACAGTCCGTCCCTGTATCCCCCCCACCAATCACGATAACATTCTTATCTTTTGCACTGATATAATTCCCGTCCTGCAGATTAGAATCCAGGAGACTCTTGGTGTTTGCCCGTAAAAACTCCACAGCAAAGTGAACGCCCTTCAGTGCTCTTCCTTCAATATTAAGATCTCTCGGTTTTGTCGCACCGCCGCATAATACAACCGCATCATATTCAGACTTCAACTTTTCTACAGGATAGTCCTTGCCTACTTCTGTATTTGTAATAAAGGTTATCCCCTCTTGTGTCAGCATATCCACTCTTCGCTGTACAACCTTTTTATCCAGCTTCATATTTGGAATACCGTACATCATCAGTCCGCCGATTCTGTCTGCTCTTTCATATACCGTTACTATATGTCCTGCTTTATTTAACTGAGCAGCACAAGCAAGACCTGAAGGTCCGGAACCTACCACTGCAACTTTCTTCCCTGTACGAACTGCCGGAGGCTCAGCAACCATCCATCCTTCTTCAAATGCTTTGTCAATAATATGGCATTCTATATTCTTTATAGTAACTGCCGGTTCCAGCATCCCTAATGTGCATGAACCTTCGCAAGGAGCAGGACAAACTCTCCCGGTAAATTCCGGGAAGTTATTTGTCTTAAGCAATCTATCAACAGCCTCTTTCCACATACCCTTATATATCAAGTCATTCCATTCCGGAATAAGATTATTGATAGGACAGCCTGATACCATTCCGTTTAAAAGCATACCGCTGTGACAAAAAGGAATACCGCAATCCATACACCTTGCACCCTGTGTTCTGAGTTTTTCTTCTTCAAAATGGTCGTGAAACTCCTGCCAATCACCAATCCTTTCGGAAGGTGCACGATCTCCAGGCAGTTCACGCATATATTCCATAAATCCTGTTGGTTTACCCATCTCATGTCCTCCATTTCTTATATCGCAGCTTAGGTTCCGCTTACACGTGCAGCATCACGATTATTTTCTTCAAATGCAGCCATCATTGCTTCTTCACCGCTCAATCCGGCTTTCTGCACTCTCTTTAATGCTTCAAGCACTACTTTATAATCCTTCGGTATGACCTTAATAAATTTCTTCACCATTTCATCCCAATTTGCAATGATACGTTTTGCAACGTCACTTTCAGTGTATTGTGCATGTTTGGTGATCATATCCTTTAGTTCCTGAACGTCTTCTTGATCTGCAAGTGCTTCTAAAAGCACCATTTCTTTATTACATCTTTGTTCAAAATCATTATTCTCATCCAGTACATAGACAATACCGCCTGACATACCGGCTGCAAAGTTTCTTCCTGTCTTGCCTAAAACTACGGCACGCCCACCCGTCATGTACTCACATCCATGATCCCCTACTGCCTCAACAACAGCATATGCTCCGCTGTTTCTGACACAGAAACGTTCTCCGGCACTTCCTCGAATATACGCTTCTCCTGATGTTGCGCCATAAAAAGCTACGTTACCGATAATTACGTTTTCTTCGGGTACAAAGGTGGACTCTTTAGGAGGTACTACGACAATTTTTCCACCGGACAGCCCTTTTCCGATATAGTCATTGCTATCACCTTCCAATTTCATTGTGATTCCTTTTGATGCAAAAGCACCAAAGCTTTGACCTGCCGACCCTTTGAAGTATAACTTAATAGTGTCTTCCGCTAATCCTTTGAGACCATATTTTTTCGCGATCTCGCTTCCCAAAATTGTGCCAACAACACGATTCGTATTTTTAATGGGCAGTACTGCTTCAACCAATTTTCCGGATTCTAAAGCAGGTTTGCAAGTTTCTAACAATACTTGCCGGTCAAGTGATTTTTCCAATTCGTGATCCTGTTTCATGGTACAGGACCTTCCTACTTTTTCCCCTACTTCAGGCTGGTGCAGCAATGCAGATAAATCAATACCCTTTGCCTTCCAATGGTCAATCGCCTTTTTAGGCATCAGTTTATCAACACGGCCAATCATCTCTTCTATGGTTCTAAAACCTAATTTTGCCATCCATTCACGCAAGTCCTGTGCAATAAACTTCATAAAGTTTACTACATGTTCCGGCTTACCCATAAATTTCTTTCTTAACGCTGGGTTTTGTGTTGCGACTCCTACAGGGCAGGTATCCAAATGACACACTCTCATCATCACGCATCCAAGTACAATTAATGGTGCTGTCGCAAAACCGAATTCTTCTGCTCCAAGCATTGCAGCAATAGCAACGTCGCGGCCTGTCAAAAGCTTTCCATCTGTTTCCACGGTAATTCTACTTCTCAAATCATTTAACATTAGGGTCTGATGTGTTTCCGCAAGACCTAACTCCCAAGGAAGTCCCGCATGCCTGATACTGGTTCTTGGAGAAGCTCCTGTACCCCCATCATAACCACTGATCAATACAACATCTGCACGAGCTTTTGCTACCCCGGCTGCAATAGTCCCTACCCCTACCTCTGATACCAGTTTCACGGTAATTCTTGCACCTTGGTTTGCATTTTTCAAATCATGAATAAGCTGTGCAAGATCTTCAATGGAATAGATATCATGATGCGGTGGTGGTGAAATCAACCCTACACCCGGTGTTGAATACCTAGCTTTAGCAATCCACGGATAAACCTTACGGCCCGGCAGCTGACCACCTTCACCCGGTTTCGCCCCTTGTGCCATTTTTATCTGTATTTCTTTCGAATTTACCAAATATTCTATGGTAACACCAAAACGTCCTGATGCAACCTGCTTAATAGCACTGCATCTTGAATCACCATTCGCATCTGGGATAAAGCGTTCAGGATTTTCTCCGCCTTCTCCCGTATTACTTTTCCCTCCAAGACGATTCATCGCAATTGCCATGCTTTCGTGCGCTTCCTGGCTAATGGATCCGTAAGACATTGCACCGGTCTTAAACCTTTTACATATGGATTCCACTGATTCAACTTCATCAATAGATATTGGGTTTTCGTCCAATTTCATGTCCAGAAGACCTCTAATGGTGCAGTGACTCTGCGCCTGTTCATTGATAAGCGCCGTATATTCTTTAAACAAGCTGTAATTTTCACTTCTGCACGCATACTGCAGTTTATGCACTGATTCAGGATTGAAAAGATGATATTCTCCATCTTTTCTCCATTGATAGTTACCACCGGTCTCAAGGGTTTTCACATCTGCTTGTCTTTCTCCAAAAGCACTATCATGACGCATTTTTGCTTCCTTTGAAATTTCTGCAATTCCAATACCTCCAATACGAGAAGGAGTCCATGTAAAATATTTATCAATCACTGAGTTGTCAATACCGAGTGCTTCAAAAATCTGCGCCCCCTGATAACTCTGAATGGTTGAAATACCCATTTTAGACATTACCTTTACTACGCCTTTTGTAACTGCTTTTATATATTTTTTAACAGCATCTTTATATAAAATATCAGTAATAAGTCTATTGTGTATCATATCTTCAATGGTTTCAAAAACCAGATAAGGATTCACCGCACTTACTCCGTATCCTAATAAAAGTGCAAAATGGTGCACTTCACGAGGTTCTCCCGATTCGAGAAGCAAGCTTACCTTCATTCTCGTTCCTTCACGAATCAAGTAATGATGCAGTCCAGCAACAGCTAAAAGTGCCGGTATGGGTGCTTTTTGACTATCTACTCCTCTATCGGATAGAATCAGCAGATTATATCCCGCTTCAATCGCTTCACTAGCGGATTTGTATAGCACCTCCATTGCTTCTTCCAAGCCCTTGCCATTTTCAGCAGCGTTAAATAATATCGGAAGAGTTTTTGCCTTAAAACCTTCTCTGGTGATGGTTGTTAACTTCTGCAGCTCTTCATTGTTTAAAATAGGTGTGTGTAACTTTATCTGTCTGCAATTTCTGGCATCAGGCTTCAGCATATTACCCTCAGAACCAATCATAGTAATAGACGATGTAATCAGTTCCTCACGCAGCGCATCAATCGGCGGATTGGTTACCTGCGCAAAAAGCTGCTTAAAATAATTATAAAGAAGCTGCGGCTTATTGGACAGAACTGCCAACGGAATATCCGTGCCCATTGCTCCAATAGGGTCGATGCCATCTTTAGCAATTGGTCCTATCACCAGCTTCAGTTCTTCTGAAGTATATCCAAATGCTCTTTGTCTCTTCAATATTGTATAATTCTCTTGTAAAGGTACATACTCAACATCCGGCAAGTCTTTTAGCTCAACAAGATGTTCATCCAACCATTCACGATAAGGCTGCTGCGCTGCTATGCTGGCTTTCAACTCTTCATCCTCAATAATTCTTCCTTCTTTTGTATCGATCAGAAGCATTTTTCCCGGATGAAGCCTTTCTTTTTTCAAGATATTATCAGGCGCAATATCTAATACTCCTACTTCAGAAGAAAGGATAACCATATCATCTTTTGTAACATAATATCTTGAAGGCCTTAAACCGTTTCTATCCAGTACCGCTCCAACATATGTTCCATCTGTGAATGCAATGGCTGCAGGTCCATCCCACGGCTCTGTCATACAGCTGTGATACTCATAAAACGCTCTTTTTTCATCACTCATACTCTCATGTTTTTCCCACGGTTCAGGAATAGCCATCATAACAGCATGCGGCAGTGAACGACCTGCAAGGGACAGCAATTCTATATAGTTATCCAGCATCGCTGAATCACTGCCATCCTGATTAATGATGGGAAGAACCTTTTTCATGTCATCACCAAACAAATCCGATTCAAACATGGCTTCTCTGGCATGTGTCCAGTTAACATTTCCGCGAAGCGTATTGATCTCACCGTTGTGAATGATATAGCGGTTAGGATGCGCGCGTTCCCAGCTTGGAAAAGTATTTGTACTAAAACGAGAGTGTACAAGTGCTATTGCTGCTTCCATGTCACTGTCTAAAAGATCAGGATAGAATTCATCTACCTGCTCCGGTGTCAGCATCCCCTTGTATACGATGGTACGGGAAGAAAGGCTTGTAAAGAAGAAATATTCTCCACCCTTCATTCCTGAATAACGAATTTCTTTTTCTGCACGTTTTCTAATGATATATAACTTTCTTTCAAAGGCCAGTTGGTTGTCAACTGCCGAATCCTTTTTGATAAAAATCTGTCGGACAAAAGGCATACCTGCTTTTGCAGCATTACCCAAAGAAACATCATTAACCGGTACTGTTCTCCATCCTAAAACAGATTGTTCTTCTTCTTCAATAATTTTCTCGAGAAGCTTTTCATTCTCTTCTCTCTCTTGAGCATTGGGGGATAAGAAAAGCATTCCAACCCCATATCCTCCTTCTTCAGGCAGCTGAATTTTTTCCTTTTTACATACCTTTACCATGAATTCATGGGGAATCTGAAGCAATATACCGGCACCATCACCCGTATTGGTCTCACATCCGCATCCACCGCGGTGAGTCAGGTTTATTAAGATGGTAATTGCCTGACGTATAATTTCATGCGATTTTCTCCCCTTTATATTTGTCACCAAACCAATACCACAGGCATCATGTTCAAAGCGCGGGTCATAAAGCCCTTGCTTTTTTGGTATTCCAAGTTGATTCATACCGTCCAACCTTTCTATGATTTATTTGAAATTTGCTCGGAGTTCAGAGCTCAGAGCTTGGAACAAAACCTCACTAAAAAACTCGTAAAAATAAATTGCTGCATATGCAATAAAATAGCTGTTATGATATTTCTTCTCCATAACAGCTATGACACTTGATAATAATCATTTATTAGGTAATAACATCATCGCTATTATAGAACCTTATGATAACATCGATCCCGGCGTTGACTATATCGATGTTATTTATGGGGAAATAGTATAGGGAGTAAATCAATTATCAACGTACAAATGACGATTGATTATGTCATAATGCGATGCCGGGATATCACATCAAAATGACCATAAAATTATTAACTTAAATACGAATGCAAAAAGCGCCCTCAAACAAACCCTCCAAAGAGAATTGTTGAGAACGCCATTGTTCTGTAATACATATTTAATTGTTATATTTATTATATTATATTATCTGTAAAAACGCAATACCTTTTTAT
>JBFWMP010000068.1:6186-7631 GCA_050251575.1 Clostridia bacterium | reverse complement strand
AATGCAAAAAGCGCCCTCAAACAAACCCTCCAAAGAGAATTGTTGAGAACGCCATTGTTCTGTAATACATATTTAATTGTTATATTTATTATATTATATTATCTGTAAAAACGCAATACCTTTTTATCGATTTTGCAACTTTTTATTTATGAAATTGCAAAATCAGCAATACACCTACAGTTTTAACCTTGTTTTTAATCTTTGAACAGCCTCTTCGGTACTCTCCTTGCTTCCAAAAGCAGTAAGTCTGAAGTAACCTTCACCACTTGGTCCAAAGCCAACACCCGGAGTTCCTACGACATTCGCTTCATTAAGAAGCTTATCGAAAAATGCCCACGAGTCCAGTCCATTAGGAGTTTTTAGCCAAATATATGGTGCATTTACTCCACCAAAAACCTGCAAATTCAAATTTTCCAACCCTTGTCGGATTATTTTCGCATTTGTCATATAATACGCGACTAATTCTTTAATTTGCTTTTGTCCTTCTTCGGAATATACTGCAACGGCACCTTGTTGAATAATATAAGGTACACCATTAAACTTGGTAGTTTGTCTTCTATTCCACAGCTTATTTAAAATTACCTCTTCACCTGTGCTTGTATACGCCATTACTTCCTTTGGTACAACCGTAAAAGCACATCTGGTTCCCGTAAAGCCTGCATTTTTAGAAAAGCTTCGGAACTCTATCGCTACTTCCTTGGCGCCTTCTATCTCATAAATACTATGCGCTACATTCTTTTCCTGAATATACGCCTCATAAGCCGCATCATAAAGAATAATCGCTTTATTTGCTTTTGCATAGTCTACCCATTTTTTAAGTTCTTCCTTGGATATGGTGGTACCGGTGGGATTATTGGGAAAGCATAAATAAATAATATCCACTTTCTCACTAGGCAGAGAAGGCACAAAGTTATTTTCTGCGGTACATGGGATATATACAAGTTTGCTCCATTTTCCCTGCTCATTCAATTCTCCTGTTCGGCCAGCCATTACATTGGTATCTACATAAACAGGATATACAGGATCCGTCACAGCAATCACATTGTCTACTCCAAATATCTCTTGAATATTCCCCGTATCACTCTTTGAACCATCACTTACAAAAACCTCGTCAGTATCTATTTTTATGCCGCGAGATGTATAGTCAACCTCTATAATTTTCTCGATCAGAAATTGATATCCCTGCTCCGGTCCATAACCCCGAAATGTTTCAACATGGGTCATCTCATCTACTGCCTTATGTAGATTAGAAATTACCGCTTCCGGAAGTGGTCTCGTAACATCACCAATTCCTAATCTGATAATTTTTGCTTCCTGGTTTTCTTTCTGAAAAGCATTTACTCTTTTTGCAATTTCGGCAAACAAATAACTGCCGGGAAGTTTTAGATAATTTTCGTTAACTAGTGCCACAATATTCATCCTTTCATATTTTTTTGCTTGGAGCT
>JBFWMP010000068.1:0-6086 GCA_050251575.1 Clostridia bacterium | reverse complement strand
CCCATCAAAAACCTTCGTCGCAGATCCCGTCATATATACATGATTATCGTGCTCGTTCCATTCAATCAATAAATCTCCGCCGATAAGCTGAACTGCTGCCTGCCTGTCACTCAAATTATTTAATACTGATGCGACTAACACAGCACAAGCACCTGTTCCACATGCCAAAGTCTCCCCCGCACCTCTTTCCCATACCCGCATTTTTAGTGTTTTTCTATCAATAACTTCTACGAACTCAGTATTGGTTCTTCTTGGAAAAATTTTATGATGTTCAAACTTCGGACCAACTTCTTCTATTTTTAATTTATCAATATCTTTCATATAGGTTACTGCATGAGGATTCCCCATAGATACACAAGTGAATTTATAGTTTTGACCATCCACCTCAACATCTTCATCAACAAATCTTTCTTTATCATGTACTACCGGAATGTTTTCGGGTTCCAAAATAGGTTCTCCCATGTCTACTCTTACCATTCTTACTTTATCATCTTTAACTTCCATTTTAAGAACTTTTGTTCCGGCAAGCGTTTCTATTGAAATAATGTCTTTATCAGTCAGACCATTATCATAAACAAGCTTGCCAACACATCTGACGGCATTTCCGCACATTTCGGCTTCTGAACCATCAGAATTAAACATTCTCATTCTGAAGTCCTCAGTATCTGACGGCATAATAAGCACCAGTCCATCAGAACCTACCCCAAAATGCCTATCGCTTACCTTTATTGCAACTTCTGACGGATTTGCAACATTTTCTTCAAAACAATTTACATATACATAATCGTTTCCAATGCCATGCATCTTTGTAAATTTCAACGCAATCCCTCCTGCCTCTAAATTTTTGCGTATTTATATTATAACATCTACGATTTAAATGTCAATTAATCATAACATTTTTTTGCAAGAGCCAGCTTAAAAAATTTCATAATTTGGATGAATATTAATTCTTATCATTAGACACCTTTTCCAATAAATTATATGGCTTTTTTAAAAAGCCATATAATTTATTGGAAAAATAGTGTAATCATTACTAATCCGTTGACAAACCACTTGGGCTATAAGTATAATAATAATAGAAATTGGAAAAAGCATATAATTTGAGGAGGGAAAATGATGGTAAAAGACATACTAAGTGATGAATTTCAATATACAGTATCAGAACTGCTGGTGAGAAACAAAAGCATCCTTGATTCTTTAACAAAATTTCAGGATTCAAACGCACGAGTAAACCGCTCAATCATTAAATCAGTCACACAATGCGGTTGTGTTAAAATAAATGCTGATAAACAAATTTTCCCTGAAGACGGAGATTTTCACCAGGCTCGTGATAATATGTCTACACATCTTCAAGGTGACTTATGTGATAACTGCAGAGATTCCATAGAAAAAGAAATGGGACGCAATATGTTCTATCTCGCTTCTTTATGCAATACTTTAGATTTGAATCTGTATGATGTTTTAATTAAAGAACTTGATCGGATAAAGATGCTTGGAAAATATAATTTGAGATAAATACTTGAATAACGAATATAAATAAAGGATGTTGTGTGTCCAACACAACATCCTTTATTTATATCTACTTCCCTGACATTATTTCTAAGGCTTCAGCGACACTTCTTACTCCAATAACTTTTAGATCACCTATCTGTTTAAGATTCTTTGCATTTTCCATCGGCACGATGCATTCATTGAAACCTAGTTTGAAGGCTTCATTTACTCTTTTATCAATCTGGCTTATCGCTCTTATCTCACCGGTTAGTCCAACTTCACCCATTAATATTGTATTGGGGAAAACTTGAAAATTTTTGAAGCTTGATGCAATAGCTGTAATTACACCCAAGTCGGCTGCAGGCTCATCAACCTTTATGCCGCCAATGACATTGATGTACGCATCATGATTCTGCAGCTGCAATCCGACCCTTTTCTCTAATACTGCCATCAGCAGAGAAATCCTGTTATAGTCTATTCCGGTTGACATCCTCCGAGGAATTCCGAAACTGGTTGGGGATACAAGTGCCTGCACCTCCGCCAGGACAGGTCTCGTCCCCTCTAATGTACAAATAACACATGAACCTGGAACATTGACGGGCCTTCCTGATAAAAACATCATAGAAGGATTATCCACCTCCACTAGCCCTTTATCCTGCATTTCAAAAATACCTATCTCATTAGTAGAACCAAACCTATTTTTCACTGCTCTTAGTATCCGATAGGATTGATGTCTTTCTCCTTCAAAATATAAAACGCAGTCCACCATATGTTCCAATACTCGCGGACCTGCAAGTGTCCCTTCTTTGGTAACATGCCCTACAATAAATATCGCAGTATTTGTCTCCTTAGCCATTCGCATCAGATGAATAGTAGTTTCCCTCACCTGGCTCACACTTCCGGGGGCAGATGTCAATTCAGATTTAAAAACAGTTTGAATCGAATCTACAATAACAACATCCGGCTTCAAGTCACTTATACTTTGTAAAATCGCATCGATATTTGTCTCTGCCATAAGCAACAGGTTCGAAGTAGAGATCTTCAATCGGTCTGCTCTGATTTTTATTTGCTTTACTGATTCTTCTCCAGAGGCATATAATATCTTTGCCTTTTTACCAACATTCTCACATATCTGCAGCAGCAATGTGGATTTCCCTATTCCCGGATCTCCTCCTACCAATACAAGGGATCCTCTTACCACACCCCCGCCTAATACCCTGTCCAATTCCTTTAAATCAGTAGAAAGTCTTTCTTCCTCCGTGATTTCTACCTCATCCAAGTGCACGGGTTTAGTTTTAAAAACCATATTAGTAGGCTTCACCAAAGCTTGCTGCATTTCTTCAACCAATGTATTCCATTCTCCGCAGGAAGGGCATTTCCCCAGCCATTTAGGAGATTCATACCCACAATCTTGGCATATGAATACTGTCTTTTGCTTTGCCATTTTAACACCTCATACTAGTAAATTATTGTCCTAGTTGCTAATATAAAACTTCATTCCACTCCCCACTCTTCTATCATATCTTCCCTCTATCCGCTAACTCCAAGTACACCAACACATACATGGCATGTGACCATGTGAGCGGCACAATCCATGCAGCCTCACCCGTATTTTTATCAACCTGCTCAGGAAGAAGTCCAAGATATGTTTTATGCTTTGCAGCCCATTGCAGCGATTCCACAGCTTTTTCATCATTTCCTATCTTAATATGATAAAGAGCCAGCCACAAAGTAGTCAATATCCATGGATTGCCTCCCATATATCCATCTGTTTCGTATCTTCTTATGCCGCCAACGCCCGGAGAAGCCAGACAGTGTTCTATCGCTTCTACAGTACTTAATATCCTTGAATCTTGAAAATCAAAAACTTCAAAAGGTATCGTAATTCCAAGCAGACTAATATCTACCATGATATCCAATGCAGACACCCATCTTTTATATCCCTTCAGGTTCAGCATTATTTCTTTCTTCCCTCCATGTCCTTCGAATCCCCATCCTTCTACCGTGGAATTAATAGCTCGGTAGAATCTATTCTGTACAGGGTCCCATAGCAAGTTTTCCATGGATTTCTTCATATTTATTGCTGCTTCTTCCCATTGTGACCACTGAAAGTCATCTTTTTCTAAAAGTTTGCCTATCTCCACCGACGCCTTAAGACCCGCATATACCGCCGCACAGGAATAGGTATGCTGACCTATTCTTTCCTCCCAAAGATCATATGTAGACCTTGGCAAACCGGTATCTTTATCAATAAAACTTATAAGAAAATCCGCTCCCTTTTTCAGTGATGACCATATATATTCCAAAAAGCTTCTATCCTTAACCATATAATAATGCTGCAGCATTCCCCATAGGAGGGTTCCTGTTTCATCTATTTGAATACCCCACGAAGGAGCCAAGTTACCATCCATATGATAACGCTGATACCAAGAACCATCTTCTGCCTGCGTCCTGACTGCCCATTGGTAAAACTGTTCGACCTGTTCAGGATAGCCTGCTTGATCAAGCGCCGAAGTAATAAATGCTGCATCTCTTCCCCAGCAATAAGCATATCTTCCGCATTTGGTAAACTGCTCATCAATTTCAGGAGCGGCAAGAAGTCCTCCACTTACTTCATCACTCATAAGCTTAAAGACCAACAATGAGCGGCGATATAATTCATCCAAATCACTGCTGCCAGAAGGTCTCCTTTTACCTTTTTCAAGGTGATCCATCCAATACTGCTTTGTATCTTTCAACAGAAAGTGTACATCTTGGTCCTTGATTTTGCGAGTCTCATCTTTAACCTTCTTTAACGTCTTTGAGCAGCAAATATATAATGTAAAGCTTTTCTTTTCATCCGGCTGGAACTTCCCAAGCTCCCATGCCTGAACTCCTTCTCCAACCATACCCACATCATCAATTCCATAAAATTCTCCACGCATAGCTGCATGGTATGGGTTGTTGGTAATCTGATAATCTGAAACCACCTTACTTCCCGCTACTGCGATATAATAATCATGCCGATAATGAATAAGACAATCCGACTCAAAATCAAATAAGGTACTTCTCAAATCGGCAGTAGAACTGATAAAATTGGAAAAAGCCAACACATTGATATCTTTCTCATATCCACTGATATTTTTGAACTGCAAATGGCGCACCAAAGTATCACTTTTTATTGTCACAAAATCTTTGCAGGATATCTCAAATCCTAATTCCCGACTTGTATAGATTGTTTCCAGTATATTCGTATCTGCAATATATCTCTGATAATGTTCCCACTCACTTCCCTGTAACCATCTGGTGCTATTCTCACTGCCGGGAGCATAGATGCCTATTTGAAAACTTTCTATATGTTGAGGATAATCAATGTTTGGCCAAAATAGTCTTACAAGTTCACCATCTCTAGTAATACATCCCAATACTCTTGAATTTCCGATAACCGCATCATTAAAATATGTTTTCATTCCAATCCTCCGGGTATTAATAAACTAATACTATTTTATCATACAAATCTTAACAAAATCTTAGTATTTTATAATTTACTATAAAATATGTAAGCTAAACGTATCATTCTCAACTTTTTAATTGTTGCTTTTTTATTCCAAATATTATATCATTTTCTATGGTTAAATTCAGAAATACTAATAAGGAGAGAACTGTTTTGAATTCATTTATCGGAATCATAACCTTAGCTGCTGCTTACGCAACACAAATTCTTGCCTTTATATTTAGTATATATGCTTTCTTCATATCCTCTTTCGGATGGTTTTATAATGATAGCAAGCGCAAGTTCGTCCCTGCAAAAAGATTTGCTTTATTGATTCCCGCACATAATGAAGAAAATGTAATAGAGTGCATCATCGATAGTCTCTATCATTCAGATTATCCTAAGGAATTGTACGATATCTTTGTTATTGCCGATAATTGTACTGACCAAACTGCAATGTTATCACGTAACAGAGGTGTTACAGTTTACCAAAGAAATCATGATACAAAAATAGGTAAAGGTTATGCACTGGAATGGGCATTTAATATCCTTCTCCAATCCGAGACCCCCTATGATGCTGCTGCGATTTTTGATGCTGATAATGTTGTAGCGCCTGACTTTCTAAAAGAAATGAATAACAAATTATGCGAAGGTCATCAAGTCATACAAGGATATGTCGATAGTAAGAACCCTTTTGATTCTTGGATAACCTGCGCCTATTCCATATGTTTCTGGGCAGCCACCCGCTTGCTGCAGATACCACGGCACAACTTAGGTCTATCCTGCAGCCTTTGGGGTACGGGCTTTGTTGTGGATATGAATGTACTCAAAGAGATCGGCTGGAATGCAACATGCCTGACTGAAGACTTAGAATTCTCAACTAAATTAGTGTTAAATAACTATAAGGTAGCATGGGCTCAACACGCCACAGTCTATGATGAAAAGCCCTTAAGCTTGCTTCACTCCTGGCATCAACGCAAGAGATGGATGCAGGGACACGCTGATATCAGAAAACGCTAACTTAGTCAGCTTTTGATAAAAGGATTGGAACAAAAAAGTTGGTGCGTTATTGATTATGCTTTCTCCTTGATGCAGCATATCAAAGGATCTTCAACTTTTATAA
>JBFWMP010000067.1:3707-13948 GCA_050251575.1 Clostridia bacterium | reverse complement strand
ATCAGAGGATGAAGAAATAGCAGAACCATCAGAGGATGAAGAAATAGCAGAACCATCAGAGGATGAAGAAATAGCAGAACCATCAGAGGATGAAGAAATAGCAGAACCATCAGAGGATGAAGAAATAGCAGAACCATCAGAGGATGAAGAAATAGCAGAACCATCAGAGGATGAAGAAATAGCAGAACCATCAGAGGATGAAGAAATAACAGAGCCATCAGAAGATGAAGAAATAACAGAGCCATCAGAAGATGAAGAAACAACAGAGCCATCAGAGGATGAAGAAATAACAGAGCCATCAGAGGATGAAGAAACAACAGAGCCATCGGAAAATACCGATGCGGTAATGCCGTCGGAAGATGACGAGATACCACAATCATCGGGAGCTGATGAAGATGATATAACCACAGGTAATGGAACTGATCAAGATATACAAGAGGAAGATAACACGATAGAATAAGAAAGACAGCATAAAAAAGAGCATCATCGATTCGGTGATGCTCTTTTTTATGCCTGGGGGCAATTGGGGACGGTTCTTGACTTGCTTAAATTCAAATGATAAACTGAGAGAAAAAATGGAAAAGGTGAATGTAAAATGCCAAGACAGGCACGTGAAAAAGGAGAATTTTCTACATATCATGTTATCCAAAGAGGAAATGAGAGAAAAGATATCTTTCTTTCAGAAGATGATAAAGCAAGGTTTATTGAAATACTACTAAAAACTAAAAATAAATATAATTTTCAAATATATGCGTACTGTTTGATGGATAATCATGTTCATTTAGTAATTTACGATAATGGTAACGATATATCACAACTGCTAAAGAGTATAAATATAAGTTATGCTTTATATTTTAATCGTATATATAAAAGAGTTGGCCACCTCTTTCAGGACCGATTTAAAAGTGAGCTTATACAGGATGACAGGTATTTGCTAGAAGTAAGTAAATACATACATAATAATCCCATAAAGGCAGGTATGGTAGGAAAAGCAGGAGATTATTTGTGGAGCAGCTATAACACATATTTGAGAAAGTATAAAACTGCCAGCGAGCTAGTAGATATTTATAAAATCCTAGGAATAATCTCTAATAGCAGGAATAAGGCAGTAGAGGAATATATTCACTATGTTACTAAGCAGGATGAGATAAGTTCATGTGTGATGGACATTGACCAAGAAGATATTTTGAAAGACCATGGAACGCATGAATTTATATATACAACTGAGCAGGCAGAAAAATGGATGATAGGGATAACAAATGATTTTAATTGTACATATGAAGATTGCATTAATGATAAGAATATTCGTAATGAGATTATAAAACAACTCCGGACAAATTCTTCTCTAACTTTAAAACAAATAGGAGAGCTTTTTGGTGGGATCAGTCAGTCAAGGGTAAGCAGAATCTTAGGGAAGAAATAAGGCAAGGCAAGAACCGTCCCCAATTGCCCCGCCAATTGCCTATTTGTACAGTGCCTTGATTATCTTTTTAACATCTTCATTTACAACGCTATAACAGATTTCCAAACCATTACGCTCTCCTTCGATCACTCGTGCAGCTTTTAGCTTCGCAAGGTGTTGAGAGACGGTTGATTGGGGAAGGTTAAGGCATTCCTGGATTTTAGTCACATTGCACTGATTTTCAATGAGTCCTTTTACGATGCACAGGCGCACAGGATGTGCAATAGCTTTTAGGATCTCACTTTTATTGTTGTAATCTTTTATGTTTTCCATAGAATCAATCCTTTCGGGCAAGTAGGGACGGCTCGAGAGTACTGAGGAAATTGTTTGACTGTCTCAGTGACCTCGAATGCTTCTTATTGCCTGTGACTTTTTAGAAATCAGGACAAGAGAACCTTCTCTTACCCTGATTTTCAGATCAAAGCTCCAAGCTCCTATATAAACAAATTGGTATCTGCACTTTCTGCTGCGCCAAGGTAGGAAGCAACACCTGCGATTTCAATTCCGTCAATGAGTTCTTCTTCTTTAATGCCCATGACATCTAAAGACATGCTGCAGGCAACAATTCTGATCCCTTGACTCTTAGCTTGTTCAATGAGATCTTCTAAGGAAGACACATTCTTCTTATTCATGATATATCTAATCATTTTACCGCCCATGCCACCCATATTCATTTTAGATAAAGTCAACTTTGTTGAACCTCTGGGCATCATCATGCCGAACATGGATTCGAGCAGATTTTTTTTCACTTTTATTCTATTAGATTTTCTTAATATATTCAATCCCCAAAATGTGAAGAACATAGTTACTTTTCTGCCCATTGCTGCGGCACCATTTGCAATGATAAAGGAGGCAATGGCTTTGTCAAGATCTCCACTAAATACGACCATGGTTTTGTCATTTCCCGTACTATTTGTGTTATTATTATTGATTCGCTCACCTCTGCCTTTTTTTATGCAGGCTTTAATATTCTTATTTTCTTTGGTGACTCGAATCAATTGGTGACCTGTCCGCTCGCACCATGCCTTGATGTCTGTACCGAAAGCTGGGTCTGTTGCAGTAACTTCCAACAACTCTCCGATTTTCATAGATCCCAGGGTATTATTTACCTGCATAATGGGACCGGGACATTGAAGGCCGCAAGCATCCAGCTGGATATCTACTGCACCGTTACAATTTACGGGACTGGGATTGGATGCATAGATTAAGTCAGAAGTATCAATTTTTTCTGAGTCATAGATATCATGATTCCCTTGCTTTTGGACAGCCGGGAAATAGGTTTTATAACCTCCGCTGAGATTCTTTGTTTTGTTATAGCCATTTTGCATAAGAATTCTGCATGCTAGATAGCCTCGTAAGCCTACCTGACAAAAGATAATGATTTCTTTATCTTTAGGAATCTCATTTATCCTGTTTCTTAGCTCATCTATCGGGATATTCACTGCGCCTTCAATAGTACCCATGCTAAACTCCAAAGGGGTTCTAACGTCAATCAGCATAGAACTAGAAGTATTCAAGTTGGAGATTTCATGCCAATGAATGATTGAAGCATCATTTTTCAAGATATTAGAGGCTACATATCCCGCCATGTTTACAGGATCTTTAGCGGAAGAATAGGGTGGTGCATAGGAAAGCTCCAGCTTTTGAAGGTCATAAACTGTCATTCCTCCCCGAATTGCTGTGGCAATTACATCAATTCTTTTTTCAACACCGTCATATCCTACGGCTTGTGCGCCTAGAATTTTTCCGTTATCGGTAGAAAACAGCAGCTTGATGGATATGGGCATGGCATCCGGATAGTATCCTGCATGAGAAGAAGAATGAGTAAAGGATTTCTCATAAGGGATATTGAATCTTTTTAGGATTTTCTCATTATTTCCTGTAGATGCTACCGTCATATCAAATACTTTTAGAACAGAAGTGCCTTGTGTACCTTCATATTCTTCGTAAATGCCACAGATGTTATTGGCTGCAATTCTACCCTGCTTATTGGCCGGTCCGGCAAGAGGAATAAGAGTAGAAAATCCATTCATGTAGTCTGTTACCTCAATGGCGTCGCCGACAGCATAAATATCCGGATTGGAGGTTTTTAATGTTTTATCTACTTTGATACCTCCGCGTTCTCCAAGCTCCAAACCTGACTTTTTCGCCAATTCTACTTCAGGGCGGACACCAATACCGAGCACAATCATATCTGTTGGTATTTGTTTACCACTGTTT
The DNA here is from genome assembly GCA_050251575.1 of Clostridia bacterium. GTDB lineage: Bacteria > Bacillota > Clostridia > SK-Y3 > SK-Y3 > X23. The sequence continues at coordinate 10,266 of JBFWMP010000067.1, read as the reverse complement.
AGCTGTACCATAGAATATTGTGAAGCATGGGATAATGCATGAACGCCATCCTCAAGGTAGAACGCTACTCCCTTTTCTTTAAGGTGAGCGTGAACAAGCGCAGCCATTTCAAAATCTATAGGTCCGATGACTTGGTTTGCCAACTCAATGACCGTTACAGCCAGACCCCGCTCATGCAAATTTTCTGCAATTTCAAGACCAATAAAGCCACCCCCTACGACAACAGCCCTCTTAGGCTTCTGATTATCCACATAATCCTTAATGGCGTAGGTATCGGGGATATTTCTAAGTGTAAAGACATTCTTGCCTTCGATGCCTTGGATATTTGGCTTAATGGGTGAAGCACCAGGAGAAAGTATGAGCTTGTCATATTTTTCTGTATAGGTCTTGTCGGCTTTAAGGTCATGAACCACCACTTCTTTTTTCTCAGAATCTATAGCAGTAACCTCGTTAAATACCCTTACATCGACATTAAATCTTTGTTTCATTGCTTCTGGTGTCTGAACTAAAAGTTTTTCTTTTTCCTTTATGACTTCTCCAATGTAATAAGGGAGGCCGCAATTTGCAAAGGAAATATGTTCTCCTCTTTCAAATAGTATAATTTCGCAGTTTTCATCAAGGCGTCTCAAACGTGCTGCTGCACTTGCGCCGCCCGCAACTCCTCCAACAATTAATACTTTCACAGTGATCAGCTCCTATCTATTATTAGTTTATATTTCTGTATTTGTATATTTATATATTACAATACAATAATATGATTGTCAAGAAATAGACAAACGATAAAAATAAAAAAATGGGAAGGTTCGAAATACTGAAAAAGTCTAATTTAATACGCAGAAGAAATGTGACATGGAGACTGGTCAAAACTACTGGAAAAGTATGATTAAGCAAAGAAACTCGAGATGTCATCCTGAACGTAAGTGAAGGATCTTAGCACTTAAGCAACTTTTAAGATTCTTCATTTCACTTCGTTTCATTCAGAATGACACAGGACGGGCTTTTTCAGTGATTTTGCCCTGTCCCCATGTCGTGTTCCTGAGCAATGATGTACTTTTTCAATACTCTCGGAGGGTTTTATTGATTTTATTTACTGGAGGGGATGCTCGTTTCCATCGACCCACTTGATGAGACCAAGATCATATTCGTTTATCAATTCAGAATGGTAAGGAAGAATTCTAAAAGTATATCCATACTCTCCTCCTGTATCTAAATGTATTGTACCTTCATAACGGTAGTAATGATTGCTTTTATCTTCCTGTAATGTCATAATCCCTGTATCAGGATCGTCAATCATTCCGTCATCTCCTATTTTCCCATAATATACTTCTACCCGTACGTTATTTGGGTCAATATTCCCGAGATATACCGTTGCACTAAGTTGAATGGGTCTGCCGGCAAATATTTTATGGGCTGGCTCATATTCTAATTTTCGATCAGGGGTAATTTTTATTTGTCCCCATTCATTGTATATCTGAGTTTTCCACTGGGTAAGCTCTTTCGCAAGAGTGTAATAATCTTTGCTGATTTCTTCCCCTCTTCTTATCGTAGGAATATAGTATCCGTTGGTGTAATCCTGAACCATTCTTGCAGTACTGAATGTCGGAGCACATGTTCGGATGGATTCTTTCATCATTTGGATCCATCTATCAGGAATGCCCTTTGCATTTCTTTCATAATAAGTAGGAATAACTTGTTCTTCCAGCGTCGTGTATAATGATTGAGAGTCTACGTTATCTTGATGTTCTGCTTCTGTGTAGTAAGTATCGTCACCAATAATCCAGCCATTTTGTGCATTATAGCCTTCTACCCACCAACCGTCTAATATACTGAGATTCATTATACCGTTTAATGCAGCCTTTTGTCCGCTGGTGCCGCTGGCCTCCAAAGGTCTTCTAGGATTATTAAGCCATATATCAACACCGGAAACCAAATATTTTGCCAGTTCCATGTCATAGTTTTCAATAAGAAATACCTTTCCTTTAAAGCCTTCTCGGTTTGCCAAATCATGGATTTGTTTAATAAGCTCCTGTCCGGGGTAATCTGCAGGATGTGCTTTTCCGGCAAAGATAATCTGTACAGGCATTGCAGGGTTATTGATAATTCTTTGAAGTCTTACAATATTTCGAAAAATCAGGTTTGCTCTTTTGTAGGTTGCAAACCGCCTGGCAAAACCAATGGTTAATGCATTTGTTTCAAGCATTTCTCTAAGTTCTTCGATTTCTTCATGGGCTACGCCATTTCTTGTTTTTTGTTTTTTTAGTCTTTCTTTGACAAAGGATATCATCTCTTGCTTATTATTAATATGGGCATTCCATAATTCTTCATCAGGAATGTTGTGAATATTATTCCACATACTTGAATCGGAAATATGGTCTTTCCAATCTTGGCCCAGATATTTATCATATAGATATCTAAGGGAGCTGCTTAGCCATGTGGCAGTGTGGATTCCATTAGTTACCGAATCAATTGGAACCTCTTCTTCGGGTATTCCATGCCATATGTTGTTGAATATATTTCTCGATACCATGCCATGTAATTTGCTTACTCCATTTCTTTGACCAGACATTTTTAAAGCAAGTACAGTCATGTTAAATACATCCGGTGATTCTGAAGAGATGTCCATGCCTAATTCAAGAAATTGATGACGGCTAATTTTTAAAGCGGTCCACATATTGCTGAGATATTTATCAATTATATAGGAGGGGAATCTGTCACTTCCAGCAGGAACCGGTGTATGTGTGGTAAAAATGGTAGAGGCAGCAACGACTTCACGGGCACTATGGAAGGCTAGCCCTTCATTTTGAATAAGCTTGCGCATTAGCTCCAATGTACAAAAAGCAGAGTGCCCTTCATTCAAATGGTAAGCTTTAGGTTGAATGCCTAAGGCATCCAACATCTTTATTCCGCCTATCCCAAGTATTATCTCCTGTGATATTCGCATTTCCTGATCTCCACCATAAAGTGTAGAAGTGATATGGCGGTCTTCTGAATTATTATCAGGAATATCAGTATCTAACATATAAATCTTTATACGACCTACGTGAATTTCAAATATCTTTGCATAGACAATCCTGCCGGGGAAATCTATAGCGATAATAATTTGATTTCCTTCCTGGTCCTTGGTAGAGATAACAGGAAGTTCAGATACGTTATGCCATAGAAATTTTGCTTCCTGCCAACCTTCGTGATTGATGTGCTGTATAAAATATCCTTTTTTGTATAATAGTCCGATAGCGATAAAAGGAAGTCCTAAGTCACTGGCAGATTTGCAATAGTCACCTGAAAGCACACCCAGACCGCCGGAATATATAGGAAGAGTGGGATGTAGCCCATATTCTGCAGAAAAATAAGCAATCGCATTATTTGTCATAGGAGGATGGTTTTTGTCGAACCAAGTATCTTTAGAATTCATATATGCATCAAACTCGCTGATAAAATCAGCATATTTCTGGAGGTAGTTAGGATCATTAGATGCCTTTTCTAACTTCTTGCTGCTTACTTGCTGAATAAATACTGCTGGGTTTTCATTAACATCGGACCAAAGTTCAGGGTCTATTTCTTTAAATGCTTCCAATATATGCGTATTCCATGACCACCATAGATTATATGCTAAATCATTTAATCTATTGATTTTTTCAGGCAATTTAGGTACTACAGTGATTTTTTCATATGCGTACATAGCTTGCTTCACTCCTTAGGTTTCTTTGATATTAATATGATGATAGTTTTAACAAGGGGCTGAGGAATTATTATAATAGTTTTAATTTGCAATTTTTACCCTTGATAATTCTATTAAAAAACTTGACTAGTAAATCCAAATATGATATATTGAGTATTGCTTCTTATAGGTCTTTTTTTTATGCGCAAATTTTTTAGAAATAAATTGCTTAATACATTGTAATTATTGTTTTTAATAAGTTAATTAATATATATAAAGACCTAACACACTGCAGTAACGTTAACAAGTTTAAGTATTGTTAACTGTGAGCGGTTAACCAATGATTTTATTTTTAGGAGGTGCCAGCATGAGAGTAAGAGTTACATTATCTTGTACTGAATGCAAACAGAGAAACTATAATACTATGAAGAACAAGAAAAATGATCCTGACAGACTAGAAATGAATAAGTTCTGTAAGTTCTGCAGAAAGCACACAGCACATAAAGAGACAAAATAATTAATAATACCATTAGAGTTAAAGTCTTGTTAATTTGTCAATACTATTGATAGGATTTCAAAAAATACTTATAAATATTGATATCAACAAATAAAGAGGAAGTGAAGATACGATGGCTGAAATTGCAAAGCAATCTAATAAAAATTTTTCATTCTCCAGACTAGTTAAGTTTTTTAAGGAAGTTAAAGCAGAAATGAAAAAAGTAACATGGCCAACATTAAGCCAGGTGAGAAATAACACATTAGTGGTGTTGGTAGCCATTATTGTAGTTGGCGCTGTTATTTGGATTCTCGATGTTGTTTTCGGTGGTGCTTTAAATATTCTCTTAAATAGATAAGAAGGAGGAATGGAAGCTCATCTAGCTTCTTATGCTTATGACGGATAATGCAAAATGGTATGTTGTTCACACATACTCCGGATATGAAAACAAGGTAAAAGCAAATATTGAGAAGTTGGTAGAAAACCGTAACCTGGGTGAACAGATTCTTGAAGTTCAAGTGCCCATGGAGGAAGTTATCGAAGTAAAAGATAACAAGAAGAAGGCTGTAATGAAAAAGGTTTTCCCCGGGTATGTATTAATTAATATGATGATGAATGATGAAACATGGTATGTAGTTCGGAATACGCGCGGCGTAACCGGATTTGTTGGTCCTGCCTCTAAGCCTGTACCTTTATCAGAAGAAGAAGTGAAGGCGATGGGGGTTGAGGTCGGATTTACTGTTTTCGAATATGAAGTTGGAGAAAGCATTAAAGTTGTTTCAGGTCCTCTTGAGAATTTTATTGGAGTAGTAGAAGAAATTAATCTAGAAAAGAAAAAGGTCAGGGTTTTAGTGTCTATGTTTGGGCGAGAAACTCCAGTTGAATTGGAATTTGATCAGATAGAAGGATTACATTAATTCAATTGATAATTGAGAATGCAGAATTGAGAATTATCTTAATGTGTATTCCCATTTTCACTTATATTATATTTAATTAAAATTTTTGATAATTATACATTGCAACAGCAATGTAAATTATATATGAGGGAGCTGATGAAGTGCCAGTGGTATCCCCACTCCCCACTCCTCACTCCCCACCCGGCAGTTAATCTGCTGTTGTCAGTGGGAGGGTTAATAACCCGCCATACCACATCGTGTTATAAGGAGGTGCAAACAATGGCAAAGAAAGTTACAGGTTTTATTAAATTGCAAATACCTGCAGGAAAGGCAACACCAGCACCACCAGTTGGTCCGGCTCTTGGTCAGCATGGGGTGAATATTATGGCTTTCTGTAAGGAGTTTAATGAAAAAACTGCAAAGGATGCAGGACTAATTATTCCTGTTGTTATTTCTGTATATCAGGATAGATCCTTTACATTTATCACAAAGACTCCGCCAGCTGCAGTTTTACTGAAAAAAGCATGTAAAATTGAAAGTGGATCAGGAGTGCCAAACAAAACTAAGGTTGCTCATATTACAAAGGAATCTCTTAGACAGATTGCTGAGTTAAAAATGCCTGATTTAAATGCAGCAAGTGTAGAAGCTGCAATGAGCATGCTTGCTGGAACAGCAAGAAGTATGGGCATTACTGTAGAAGAATAATAATTTTTGTATCTAATGACTTGGAGTATAATTGATAATTTTCAATTTTCGATTATCAATTAAATAAGTGGGAGGAATTATATTCCGTATTAACCACAGAAGGAGGATGTTTGTAGTGAAGAGAGGAAAGAAATATTTAGAAAGCGCAAAGCTTGTAGATAAAGCAAAGCTGTACGATCCTGCAGAAGCTTTCGGTATAATGCAACAAGTATCAAAGGCGAAGTTTGATGAAACTGTAGAAGCACATATCAAATTAGGGGTTGACTCGAGACACGCAGACCAGCAGGTTAGGGGTGCGGTTGTTTTACCTCATGGAACAGGTAAGACTGTGAAAGTGCTTGTATTTGCTAAGGGTGACAAGGCAAAGGAAGCAGAGGAAAACGGTGCTGACTTTGTAGGTGCTGAAGATCTCGTTACTAAGATTCAGGGTGAAAACTGGTTTGATTTTGATGTTGTTGTTGCTACTCCGGATATGATGGGAGTTGTAGGCAGATTGGGTAGAGTTCTTGGTCCAAAAGGACTGATGCCTAACCCTAAAGCCGGTACTGTTACCATGGATGTTGCAAAAGCAATTAAAGAGATCAAAGCTGGTAAGATTGAATATAGATTGGATAAAACAAATATTATCCACTGTCCTATAGGAAAGGTATCTTTTGGACAAGAAAAGCTTTCAGATAACTTCCATACTTTAATGGAAGCGATTGTAAAAGCTAAGCCTTCTGCTGCAAAAGGTCAATACCTGAGAAGTGTAGTTGTTGCATCTACTATGGGACCTGGAATAAAGATTAATCCAGTGAGAGTTTC
>JBFWMP010000067.1:0-3607 GCA_050251575.1 Clostridia bacterium | reverse complement strand
TATGATAACTATTGACAAAGAATGATAATAGTGTTATTATCATTTGAGAAAATTAAATATTATTCCGTAGATAGTAGGTGCGTATGCTTAATAGATAAACATCCTACCGAGGACAAATATAAATGTTGAGATTCACATATAGACTATGTCTAAATGTATTTAAGATATTTAAAAGGTTCTCTATATCTACGGATAGAGAACCTTTTTTAGTTTTAGATTGAGTGTTGGAAGCAGCATAGCTCTGTATTCTTAATTCTCAATTCATCTGACGGGAGGTGTTGGAATGCCAAGTGGAAAGGTACTTGAACAGAAAAAAGAAATTGTTCAACAATTAGTTGAAAAGCTTAAAAATGCTAGTTCCGGTGTTTTGGTTGATTACAGAGGACTGACTGTAGAACAGGATACAGACCTTAGAAATCAATTAAGAAAAGCGGGTGTTGATTATAAGGTTGTAAAAAATACTTTGACAAGATTTGCTGCTATGGAAACTGGCTATGAAGGATTGGATTCTTATTTAAATGGACCGACTTCATTAGCGCTGACTTATGAAGATCCAGTTGCAGCAGCAAAAGTGTTAAGTGAATTTGCGAAAAAGAATGATAAGTTAGAAATCAAAGCCGGTTTTGTTGATGGGAAAGTCATTGATATCAATGGAGTCAAAGCATTAGCAGAGCTGCCGCCGAAAGAAGTTCTTATTGCAAGAGTATTGGGTGGATTCAATGCACCGATATCTGGTTTCGTAAATGTTCTTAACGGAAACCTGAGAGGCCTTGCAGTTGCTTTAAATGCTATCGCAGAAAAGAAAGCAGCAGAAGCGTAAGTAATTAACGGTTAGTAATGAATAATTAATAATTATAGAGTTAATTTTATTGTTTGTTATTAATTGTAGAATGGCTGCAAGTCGTAAAAATGAAAAATATCGAGTTAAGCAAAAATAACTATTAATTAAAATAAACGGAGGTAAATAAAAATGGCAAGTGAAAAAGTTTTAAAATTAATTGAAGATGTTAAGGTGTTAACAGTATTAGAATTATCTGAATTGGTAAAAGCTTTAGAAGAAGAATTTGGTGTATCTGCAGCAGCTCCGATGGCAGCAGCAGCTCCAGCAGCAGCAGCAGCAGCTCCGGCAGCTGAAGAACAGACTGAATTCACAGTAGTTCTTGCTAATGCCGGTGCAGAAAAAATTAAAGTTATTAAAGTTGTAAGAGAATTGACAGGTCTAGGCTTAAAAGAAGCGAAAGATCTTGTAGATGGAGCTCCAAAGGCAGTTAAAGAAAATGTATCTAAAGAAGAAGCTGAAGCTATGAAAGCTAAGCTGACAGAAGTTGGCGCAACAGTTGAGGTTAAGTAATTAATCCTAAATAGAATAAAAAACACCTCGAAATGAGGTGTTTTTTTTATTTTAAAAAAATTATTGACTAATTAATAATAATGTGTTAAAATTACTACTTGCATTGTAATCGTGTATTTGAATTGATGGGTAATATTGCATCCTCTTTTTTGACATTTAAATTATAGCACAAATGAATAACTAAGGCAATATTTGTTAATAATATTTTAGTGTTGCAAATTTTGCCGTCTAATTATAATTTATGTAGTTTTATAAAAAATTATACGAAATCAATATAAAACCCCCTAAAAATTAAATGAGGTGATCAAAGTATGGTACATCCTGTGCAACTTGGAAGAAATGTCAGAATGAGCTATTCGAAAATTGATGAAGTATTGGACATGCCAAATCTTATAGAGGTTCAGAAGAACTCCTATAAATGGTTTCTAGAGGAAGGGTTGAGAGAAGTATTCAGAGATATATCACCAATCACTGATTATACGGGCAACCTTATTTTAGAGTTTGTTGATTACGCTCTTGATGAAAATCCTAAATACTCTGTTGAGGAATGTAAGGAAAGAGATGCTACATATGCTGCACCGCTTAAAGCAAAGGTAAGGCTTATTAACAAGGAAACCGGAGAGGTGAAAGAGCAGGAGATATTCATGGGGGATTTTCCGCTAATGACCGATCAGGGAACATTTATTATCAATGGGGCTGAAAGAGTTATCGTCAGCCAGTTAGTAAGATCTCCGGGAATTTACTATAATATGCAATTTGACAAGACTGGTAAGAAGTTGTTTTCTGCAACAGTAATCCCGAATAGAGGCGCATGGTTAGAGTATGAAGACGATTCTAATGATATTTTCTCGGTAAGAATAGACAGAACTAGAAAGCTGCCTGTTACAGTATTAATTCGTGCCTTGGGTTTTGGTACCGATGCACGTATTATTGACGTTCTTGGAGAAGATGAAAAGGTTCTGACCACTATTGAGAAGGATAATACAAAAACGGAAGAAGAAGGTCTGCTTGAGGTATACAAAAGATTAAGACCGGGTGAGCCTCCTACTGTTGAAAGTGCAAGATCCTTGATAGCCAGTTTGTTTTTTGATGCAAAGAGATATGACCTTGCCAAGGTAGGAAGGTTTAAATTTAACAAGAAAATGGCTATCTCTGCAAGGATTAACAGTCATCGTACGGCTGATAACATAATAGACCCTCAGACCGGAGAGATATTGGTTGAAGCGGGTAATAGAATTGACAGAGAGACTGCTCAACGCATAGAAGATGCAGGAGTGAACGAAGTATTTCTTGAAGTTGAAGATAAGAAAGTTAAGGTGCTGGGAAATGGAATGGTTAATCTCAGTGCACATGTGAATTTTGACCCTGTTGAAGCTGGGATTACTGAAAAAGTAAAGTATAATGTATTAAAGACAATATTGGATGAGAATACATCAGATGCAGATATTAAGAATGCTCTTAAGGAAAAGATTGATGAATTGATTCCAAAGCATATTACTGTTGAAGATATCGTGGCATCCATCAATTATAATAACAACCTTTCTTTTGGAGTAGGTACAATAGATGATATTGATCATCTCGGAAACAGAAGGCTTCGTTCTGTTGGAGAGCTGCTTCAAAATCAGTTTAGAATCGGATTGGCAAGAATGGAGAGAGTAGTTCGAGAAAGAATGACTATTCAAGATCTTGATATTGTTACGCCACAAGCTCTAATCAATATAAGACCTGTAGCGGCTGCAATCAAGGAGTTTTTCGGAAGCTCTCAGTTGTCGCAGTTTATGGATCAGACAAATCCATTAGCAGAATTAACCCACAAACGTAGATTGAGTGCACTTGGACCGGGTGGATTAAGCAGGGAAAGAGCAGGCTTTGAGGTGCGTGACGTCCATCATTCTCACTACGGTCGCATGTGCCCGATTGAAACGCCAGAAGGACCCAATATTGGTCTGATCAGTTCATTAAGTACATATGCAAGAATTAATGAATATGGTTTTATTGAAGCACCATACAGGCGTGTAGACAAGGAAAAAGATGTTGTTACGGATGAAATCGTGTATATGACGGCAGATATAGAGGATGAATATATTGTAGCTCAGGCTAATGAGCCATTAAATGAAGAAGGCAAATTTATTGATAAAAAAGTTAGTGCAAGGCTTCGAGAGGAGATACTCGAAGTGGAGAGCGAAAGAATTGATTTCATGGATGTTTCACCGAAACAGGTAGTATCTGTAGCAACTGCCATGATCCCGTTCTTGG
>JBFWMP010000066.1:0-14018 GCA_050251575.1 Clostridia bacterium | reverse complement strand
GCAAGAATAACCATCAAGTTCTGAAATAAGCATTCCGTCAACCTTTTTAATAGGCAAATAGTCAAAACATTCGGCTTCAACACCATCCTTTTTAGATGGAACTGGAATAATTGCTGAGGCATGTATTGATGAAGACCTAGGCTGCCCCATAAGAGCCCTCATGTCCTCGATTACGTATGGATATGTTTCTATAAACGCTCTAACCTTTTTATTTTTATATGCCAGCTTAAAGAAGTCTGTAAAATCCATAGCGTCATCATCAATAATAGCTGTAATGTACTTTACAATGTGCGTTTGAACCTTATGTGCTCTAGCTACGTCACTGAGAGCAGCCTTAATCTTCAGTGTAGTAAATGTACCACACGAAAAAACTCGTTGCTGACCGTTAGTATTATAGCGAGACTCAACATATTTTCTAACGTCTTCTCGTCTATCGCTAGCATAGTCAATGTCAATATCTGGAAGAGCAGCTCCGCCACCTTGAATATATCCTTGCTTAACTTCTGAGTTAAATCCTAATGCGTCTGTTATTTTTGATATTTTTTTTACAATCATATTTGCCAAAGTTCATCGTTCCTATCTAAAATCAAATCATCTCCTTCTTGAATTTCTGAAGCCATTATTTTGAGCTGTTCTCCACTTCTATTGACAAGTACTTCAGAATTATACGCTGAGAGAGGTATCTTTTTGCCATCTTCAGTTTCAATTACAACCACATCAGACTTCTTGTTATTGCCTGAGAGAACCGTAACATCTGTTTGAATCAACCCGCCTCTTTCAGGGACCAGGAAGCGCTCAAACATAAGGTCATATTTAATTGGATCAATCTTGATAATTCCAAGCAAATAACTAATTAAAGCACCGCCAGCACTACCACGAGCATAAGCTGTTAATATTCCCTCTGAGTTAGCCCAGTTAATCATATCCCAAAGAATCAAGAAGTAATCAACGTTGTTTGTTGACCGGATTACATACTTCTCCTTTTCAAGCTGCTCTCTATATTTGTCTTCCATTCCAGCTGGAACCTTGAGCTTAAATCCTTCCTCCAATAACTCATTAAACATGTTTAGCCTTGTTCCATATTTTTCAACTTCATCAGGCTTCATGTCGTATTCTGGAGCATAAAGAGCGTGAGTGTCATATTTTGCGTTTGCTCTTTCAGCTATCTCAACTGTATTTAAACATATATATTCAAAAAACTCGTCAAATTTAAACGTGGAAGCTATTAAATCTTCAAAAAGAGGATACAAAGACTCGTATTGATCATCAACGCTTTTGAAGTACTGGTCAGAGCTTTGACTATGAGCTGCTCCAAATGCAACCTTATTTAAGATGATTTTGTTTTTAGCGTCATCTTTATCTAAGTAGTGGCTATCCGATATTAAAACTGGAGGAATGTACCAGGGTGCATCATCGTTCATATAGCAATTTCTTATGTATGCTTTAAGCGAATTAAGCCTTTCAACATCAACAGAATTAGCTTTGAATTCTGTGCTATCAACCTGGAAATATACGAAATCAAATGATTCCATTATTGAGTTTACAATCCATGGATTTTTTTCAAGCACTGAAAACGACATCATTTCAAATACAAGAGAAAGGTCGTTTGACAGCTTATTTAGTTCTTCAATGCTGATTTTCTGAGAATCAGAGTCAACCATTATGGACTTTTGTATTCTGAGTAAGTTTCTCAGTCCTTCTTGACCGCCAACGTAAACCTTAGCGCCAACATCAACTCCATCTGCATCAATAGTAAGTGAATACCCAAACACTCCAGTAAAGTCCTTACACGCCTTCTGAAGAGGATACGTTCCAGCTGCTGTATTGTAGTCACATATCCCTATAGCATTATGACCTAGGAATTTGGCTTTTTTAACCCATTCTTCTGGCATGAATGATGAGTTAAGCAGCTCATATGGAGTGTGAACTCCAAGGTTTACGTACTCAAAGTTGTGCTTATATGGAACTCTCTCTCCTATATACTTCATTATGTTCAACTTAAATTCTTGAGTTAAGTCTGTGTAATACCAGTTATATCCAAACTTAAAGCAAGCATACTGAACTCCATCTTCAATTAATTCCTGAGGGTCTTCGCTTATATTGAAGACAAGATCTGTTTTGTCTTTGCTCTTTTTAAATAAGCTATTCTCCTTTTCCAGGTCATGAATATATACTTTCCCAAATCCTTTTATTTCAACTATATCATCTTCAAGTTTGAATTGGATGTAGTTTGAATTCAGCCAATCAATTAATTCATCAATCATATATCAATGTTTTTAAAAAAATTTTCATATAGTTCTCTCTTTACTGTTAAAACGTACTTGTCTATTATTGTTTTAATAAATAGTTCAGTAGATGGCATTGTTCTAGGATTTAGCCTTGCTTTGATTGCGCTTTCTCCATTAAAAACAAACAAGAAGGTTACTTCTGGATATGAGCTGTTATCAACTTTTAAATCTATTGACCTTACAAGCGGGCACCTACATTCCTTTCTAAGCGTTACTGTTCTGAACCCTAAGTATGGATAGTCAATATCTTTCATTTCAAACCCATAATCTTCAATAAGCTGGTTTACTATTACTAAGTGCGAGTCCATTTTATACTATTGATTTTTCTACGTTTGACTCCATATTTGAAAAATCAAAATCTGAGGCAGGAACTATATATTTCCAGTTAAAATCACCTCCAGTATGTATTTGAGCAACGTTGCCGTAGCAATATTTGCCAATAGCCCACCAAACTCCATCGTCAGAAACAATAACAGCGTCACCTTTGTTTGGAAAGAAATACAAGTTCCAATCCCTATCGGATCCACTTGGAAATATCATTGTTTCTCCATATTCATTTAATTGTCCGTACTTATTTAGAAGAAACGTTCCCGTGGTGCTCATTTAAAAAATCTTTTTCGAATGCGCCAATTTTATCTTTTGAAACATCAATTTCATAAATAAAATTTCCGTATTGTTTTGCAACCTCGATATCATCAGTAAAATATGTTTCTGAGCAAAATGCTACATCATTTATTAGAACCTGGCTTCCATGATAGAGTTTCATATTCATCTATGTTTATTTAAACACCAACACTTAAAGGAGCCTTAATTGATGGATGGCTGTTGTATCCTTCAATCTGGAAATCGTCAATCTGGAAGTCAAATATTGAGCCTCTATGCTTTAGGTTTAACTTAGGCAGATCCATTGGTTCTCTTTCCAGTTGAACGCATGCTTGTTCTATGTGGTTTTCGTACAAGTGCACGCTATTCCCAACCCAAGTTAATTCTCCAGGAAAATATCCAGTAACATCAGCTATCATGTGTGTTAGCGCTGCATATGAAGCTATGTTGTATGGGAGACCCAATTGAACGTCCGTACTTCTTTGCATAACTGATAAATCAATGTATCTGCTTTCTCTTACTGAGCACTGGAATAACATATGGCAAGCTGGCAGTGCTGCTTCGTCTGAGTATGCTAGGAAGTCTACAGGATTCCAAGCTGAAACTATATGGTAGCGCGAATTAGGCTTTTCCTTTATGCTATTAATTAGGTTCGAGATTTGGTCAAACCCACCCTCTCTAGTCATAAAGTCAGTGCCAAATTTCCTCCATTGCTCACCATAGATTGCCCCACAGTCAAAATAAAGCCACTTATAAAAATCGTTTGGTTCAGCTGAAAGCCAATATTCCCATTTTTCTTTCGATATAATGTCCATTTTTGATGATTTTGCCTTCTTCACGTAGAACTTGTATGCGTCATCATTCCAGATTTTGCAGCCCATCCTATTCAGGTCATACACATTTGTTGATCCTGAAAGAAACCACAATAATTCTGCAATAATGCCTTTATAGTGCATCTTTTTGGTTGTAAGTAATGGAAATCCTTCTCGAAGATTGAACTTCATCATTCTCCCAAATAGCTCTAGTGTTCTTGGCATTCCAGGTCTTGCTGGTTCTTTAAGCTCTCCATACTGAAGAACTTCTTGCATCAAATCTAAATACTGTTTCATGTTGTTTGTTTTTATTGTAATTCTATTTTTGTTATGTATGCTGGAGAATATCCGTAATCTACAATTCTAATAATGTTCTCCATGTCTTCCCATTGTTGCGCAGTGTATCCAAGATAGTCTCGATATTTTGGAGCGCAATAATCTGATTCATCACTTAGCTCGCATATATGGTCATCAAAAAAAACAACATCCATAGGCATTTTCATGAATCCTTCAACAAAGTGATTGTTAAAATCTTGAACAATTTCTTCAGCTTTTTCTTTAGTCTTTGCAACTCCAATTAATTCTCTGTATGACTCATACTCATCTCCAGCTCGAGACTCAACTAAATAAACGAATTCTTTTTCTTTTTCCATATTGACTTATATTAATAAAAATGGCTGCAACCAATGAATTTTGATTACAGCCACAAATGTAAGTATAAAATTTTAATTCACCAAATATTTTTCAATAAATTATTTGTAAAGAGGATAAAAAGTTTGAGTGAAGCTTAAAACCTCTCCATTTCTTTCTTCAAATTCAATGATCCAATATCCTGTATGAGACGCAATTTTCTTTCCCCTCATAAATGGAGTTTGAAATTGCATGCACCCAGCTGAAAGAGCGTGAACATTCCTTTCAAATATGTATATTGACTTATGAGTATGACCGCAAATCAAAATGTTTGGCTTTGCCCCTCCCTGGAATGACTCTATGATCTTCTGCAAGCGGTATGACAAAGCGTAACTATTGCCATCCAGACCATGCCACAACATAACGTCAACGGATCCAATTTTCATTACAGCCATATCATGACCAAGGTAATGCATATTGTCTAGTGTCTGGTCAAGGTGAAGCCCCATATCGGCTCCTACAGCATTCTTAGCCCAAGCTGAATGATTGCCTTCTACGAAGTAAATTTTTAAGTCTGTTTGACTAAAAATGCGAACCGCCTCTTTGTATTGAGCATCAAATCCATAGTGAGAACACTCAAACGCATGTCCAGGTCTAGATGAAACGCCTTCAACAACATCTCCGGCATGCAAAATAAATTCACACCCTTCATCCTCAAACTTCTTGAGTGCGTCAATGATATACTGAGAGTTTGTGTATTTTGAGCCAATGTGAGTGTCAGTAAATACACCAATTTTATGTCTACCTACTTTACCAACCTTAACTCTATCATCGTATTCTACTGGAGCTGACAGCCCACATCCTTTTGCAAGCGCCTTTAGCTCTTCCTCTGTATATTGCTCTGCAAGCTTCTCAAGCAATGCGTTTTTTTTGTTGTTCTGAGGCTTTGATTGAACGTTTGCTCTTGCCTTAATATAAGGAGTCGGCTCGTCTTCTTCAATCTCTCTACGGCTCTTATCTGCTCTAAAATCAAGGATCATTTCCTTTTCTTCTGGTGATATGTCAACTCGATGCACCTCAATGCCTGTTCCGTACCGATTTATATCTGTTCCTCTTACTGAGCATAAAAATTCTAAGTCTTCTCTCGTTAATCTAGATTTCATATTTTAGTTTTAATGAATACTACACCTTAATTATAAGGTCTTTATATGATAAATGTTTTGTTCTGATAGATTTTATATATCACATATGAGAAAGTATGTGAGCGATAACGTCAACAGTCCATCCTCTTCCAACCATATATTCTCCTTTTCTTTTTGGCACTGACTTTGTGTATCCAGCTGGAAGAGTTTGGCACATTTCTATTTCAGAAGTGGTCATTTGTCTTATGCGCCCTTTTGAGGCAATCTTTTTTTCATTTATAGGAGTGAGCATGACAACGTTGTCTTTTTTTACAGTCGTGATAGTATTTGTCTTGCCATTTAAATTAGGTTCTAACCGTTGTTCAGTTGGTGAACCAGATGTTCTATCACTAGGATTATCAGGATTACGCCCACGCATTGCAACACAAACGGCATTATCCTTGCAGTCTTTATATCCACGCTGTAAAATGGAATTAGATTTATCTGTTTCTCTTATGATAAATTGAACTCCGAATCCATTGCCGTTGTTGGTGTTATTTTCTTTATGTTTTAGCATACCGGCTATTCCTTTCTCACTCAAATAATATTTCTCATCAACTTCTTCTTCAAGAATATCTTTGAGTAATATTCCTTCGTCTTTCGGTTGAGGAATATCTGAATGTATTTCGCCAAATAAACCCTCTTGCCCTCTTACTCCAACTTTAACGACATCAAAAACTCTTCCATCGTCTTGTCGTGTTTTTTCGAATTGCACTTTCGACATAACACTTGGAGGTTGGTAATCTCGTTTGTCCCCCCACGTGATAACGGAATTATGTGGTCTATAGTCAAGTCTTTTTCCGCAGCACACACAACACATATTTGCCTCATGTTTATTATAGAGATGAAGTCTTTCATTTTTATGGAAGTACTCCCACCCATCTCTCTTCGTAAATGTGTCCGCATTTTCTTTTTGCATTTCCTTAATAAATCGGAATCTGCTTTCCTCATTTGCTCCCTCCCTGCATCCGTTTTTCTGTGTAGGCGCTGGTATTCTATCAGCTGGATCCTGTTCTCTTGATAATACCTTTTCCTGTAAGCAACCTGATTCTCCTTGTTCCTGTTCCTGTCGTTTTCTTTCTTCAGCAATGATTGGCACTCCTTCGAACAGGTTTTTGTTGTTCCTCTTCTCTTTATCTTCAGATAGCTTTTACCGCAAATTTTGCAAACCGACACGTCGTTTTTGTGCTTCTCCCAATATCGATTCCGCTCCCTCTCTTTGTGCTTTTCCCAGTAGACCTTGTTCTCTTTTCTGCTCATATTCCTTCCTTTTATGTTCACATTCTATACAATAATTTTCCTCAAAAAACCTCTCCCTCATGTAGCCAAGCCAGTATATTCTTTTCCTGTTCTGAGCACTAACTAATGCTGAATTAATCTCAACTGGATTCACTTCAAGATATGCTGATATTATATCCATAGGCTCTCTTCTCATTTTTACATTCTCAAACAAGAAATAAGTTGGTTTTACTTCTTTTAGTATTCTATGAAACTCAAAGAAAAGTTTGCTTTCTTCGTGATCAAAATCAATTCTGCTTCCGGCACAAGAAAACCCTTTGCATGGAGTTCCACCAAAAACAAGGTCGAGTTGACCTGCATAGAAGTTCCCTTGCTCTGAATAAATAATCCCATCAGCGTATCTAACTTTAAAGATGTCGCCAATATGTATAATATCTGGGTGGTTGTCTGTGGCTACTGCGATTGCGTCTTTATCAATCTCGCTTGAGAAATATTGTTCCGGCTTAATTCCAAGCCTTTTTATGGCTACAGCTCCACATTCAATACCACCGCATAATGATAATATTTTCATAATTAAAATGGGCAAACATCAAATTAATCAACTACAACTTTAGTGTCAGTTTCACTTGAACGCATATCAATTAAGTCAATTTTAGAGAATCCAAGTGCGTTATTTTCTAATATGTATTTCACATCTTCACTGTGCTTTCTTTTTGTTTCTGGGTTAGAATCGTCAAGGCTATACGAGTATTTTGCGTAAACCTCATTAAATAGAGATCCACATACAACTCCATTTACTATATTGTACTCTTCAATTGAATCAATTAAGTCTACTTTGAACCCTTTATGAATAAATGATACTGTAGGATATAATTCGTTGCTTATGGCGATAACTTTACCGCACTTAGGCTCTACAAGACTGATTACATATGCGCGAAAGTCTCCACATTCAGAAGCCTGGAATTGATTGTAGAGTAGATTTGAATCAACCACAATGTCAATATCATTAGACTCTCTGCGCTTATTTATTCCAGCAACAGCAAGCATTAAGCTTCCACTGAGAGCACATTCGAGCCCATTACTTCTTAGCGCATCCATAACTTCACTAGCTACAGAAAGCAATTCTTTTTCTCTGTTTGTCATTTTTGATTACGTTTTATAATTTGATAGCCTTTCTCTTTTAAAAACTCTTCTATAACACATTGGTGGATCTTTAAATCAAGTTTGCTAGCCCATGCTGGCTTATCATTTTCTATTGACCACTTGCTAAATGAATTGCTGTTTGCGACCTGGATGCAGAACTCATAGAAGCCTATGTTTGAAAATCCTTTTACCTGTTTGCTTGGATTGATTAGCGTTACTTCGCAATCAAATCCTGATTTAATAGCCATATTATTCTTGTAGTTTACCTAGTTTAAATTCTCTAAATGTCATTAATTTGTCAACGTATGACTCCCAGAAATCCCAAAAATCCATGTCTCCATAGTCAACATCTGGATTTGGCGGTGGCGCTATAAATACGTTAAAATATGTTTCAAGTTGTTCGGCTGTTTGTTTGATCATTTCAACAAAGTCAGCATCATATCCTATAACTACATTTTTAACACCTTTTGATTGAAGTTTGTATATGTGTACGTTTGACACTTTCTTTCCAAATGTAGCTACAGCAGCAACTTTTTTTGAGTCATATAGCTCAAGCTCCCTGGTGATTCCTATGCAGTCAAAGATTCCTTCAACAAGAATAACAGTTTGCGTCTCATCTTCAATAACGCTATCATAGTTATACAGAAGCTTTACAAAGTCGTTTTCAGTTGAATTTCTATACCTGAGGATTTTGTATCCACCTCCCCTACTAGCCTTTCTATTGTGAGCATCAATTTGCCTTTTGCTTTTCTTGTTCCTTGATACATACCCAACAACTCGCCCATCGTCAATGATTGGAAATATTATATAGTCCTTGAATTTAAAGTCCTTAGATACTCCAACAGGAAAATAATCATAGTCGTCAGGCTCAAATTGTCTTGAGTTCAAATATCTATCAAAGAAGACCCTTTTAAATCCATCTGGAAGATTAATCTCTGCAAGAGAATCATCAATCTCGTCCTCTCCATTATCAAGCTTAAAAATTGCATTTACATCTAATTCTGACGTTATGTCTGATGTTTGAGATTGAATCAAGTCTAATCTCCCTAAGTACGTGGCTAACGATTCAAGTCCTGAGAATCGCTTGCCACATGAAAAACAGTTTGCCGAGAAAAGTGTTTTCCTTTCAGTTTCTTTGCCTATGTAAACTCCAAACTTGTTTTTCTTTCCGCACTCAGGGCAATTAGAAATAATATTTTTTAAACCACCGTCAAAACTTCCGTTAAGTTCATTTTTAAGCTCCTGTGTGATTAGCTCTTTTTCTTCTCTAGAATATATATAGTCCATTCTTTAAGTTAAATTTGACGCAAATATATAAACTATTAGCTTAGAAACAATATAAAAACTCAACTTTAACATACTTTAAGCTCTTTTTAGCGCAAATGTCTTTTGTCTATCGTAGAAAATTTCATTGTCAAACCTAGTGGCAATTTTAAATGTATCGCCCTTCTGGAAGAATCTAGACTTACATACGTGTAACCTCATTAAATTTGCAATTCTCTCGTCCTGTGTTACGTTTAATGAAATCAAGTGAGTAAGAGCCCTTGAGATACCTTTTGCTTCTGACACTGAATATTCTGTCAAAACATTCTTGCTGTCATTGATCCATTCAGCTTTTTCAATTGTAGCCTGATAGGTAACAACAAGCCATACGTCTTCATCATTTGCTAAGTCCTTTAAGTCGCGTGAAACAGCAATCATTTGATGCCTTAGACCGTCTTCTCCGTAGTTTCTATTAGACGAATCAGTAAGAAGGTCCATTGAATCCACTATAACAACATCTGGGTTAAATCCGTATGATTTTCTGTATTCTGATATTGAGTTTTTGATGTCAACTGTAGACACTTTATTGTTAAACCTGGTGAAGGCTCTAACTTTAATTGTTCCACAGTACTCAGATAAAGTAGCCTTTGCGTCTTGCAGTTCTGACTCTGTAAGCTTTCCTCGCTCAAAGTAATAGCCGTTCTTGCCTATTAAAGACCCTGAATAAGCGTCTACAACCTCTTCCTTTGATCCCTCAAGCTGAATGTGTAGCACATTTAGCCCGTCATCAATTGCAGCGTGCTTTCCAATGTGTCTAGCCATGTGTGATTTTCCTACGCCAGTACTAGCAAGGAAACATGAACACTGACCTCTTAGGTTTCTACCGTCATTCAATGAATCCAAATCGTCAATATAAAACCTAGTGATTGGTTTTTTTGCTGAAGCTTTCATTTCAGCAATCTTTGACTTATTGTTATTATAATTTTCCTCGAATGATTCAATAACGTCAACAAACTCTCCAGATGAAAGTGTAAATCCAGTAACCCATTCATTATACTTCATCAATGCATTAACTGCCTTTTCATGTTCTCCAGCATTGTAAAATCTACCAATTTCAATATAAGTGTTTTGCAACTTAACTGATATGATGTATTTTTCAAGAGTTGCAAGTATTGATTCTTGAGATGGGACTGAAGTTGATGATCGAATGTCGTCAATTAGCCCAATAACATCATCGTCATCGGAAAATTTTTGTATGATTATTCCAAAACTAGGCGATTCCTTATGGGCTTTGTAGAATGTTGAGATGCCTTTGTTAAGCTTTTGGAAGCTTTTATCCGGCAAATATTCAGGAGCCATATGCTGAGTAAGCACCCCACACACAACAGCGCTTTTAAACGCAGTAAAATATAAATCGTATAAGAATTCCTCACTTAATGGATTAATCTCTTTTATTTTAGCCATGTTATTCAGTCCTTAGTCTATATAGTTCTGGATACGCTGTTTTAAGCGCTTCCAGACACCTTTGTTTATAATCACATATTCTGCAAACCTCAGACATTGGACTCCACATTAGCGTAGATTCAACGCACAATCCATATCCAACATCTTGGTTTAAAAACCTTCTCTTCGTACTTTCTTCAGCTTCCATATGAATATACTTTCTCATAGGATGCTCTTCTTTTGATATGAACGACATTTTTAAATCGCCCCTATCCAAACCTAAGCTATGTAGCCACTTGTCTTCGTAGTACTTAAGCCCAGGCTTAGCTTCATAGAATCTTGATATTGCTTTTTCGCTAAAAAACCACGACACCATGAACACTCTAGACCACTTGTCCCAATCTCTATATGCGTGTGACTGGCATATCATGTAGTCCGTTATAACACCAACGCTTACAAGCCCATGTTCAATAGGCATTATTTCTTGAATAAACTTAAAGATTGACTTGTTAAGCGTGCTCTCGTTAAACATGAATTCTTTATCAAGTGTCTTTGAGAACACGCTTAAAAAAATCTCTTTAGCTTTACTGTTTAGCTTTTCTAGTTCCATCCCTATTTAAAAGCTTTTTTAGTTGACTTCTAGCCAAAAACAACCTACTTTTTACAGTTTCGATATTTTTAGTCTTTAGAAGACCTTCTTTATGAGTTATTTCCACTATTTCAGTTAGTTTGTATCCCGCCATTTGTAGCATTAGCGTTCGTTTGTAAACTTCACCAAGGCTTTCAATGGCATTTAGAACGTCATCTGAGTAAAATTGTGCATAATTGTCTGGAGTCAAGAAATTACACTCATTAGGACCATTGTCAATTATTTGCATTGACGTATCAAGGCTATATGGCAAATTCTCCTCTCTTTTAGCGTCTGCGTTGAAAACGTAACGCTTAGTTACAATGTGAATCCAAGTAAGAACAGAGCGTTTTTCATCATAAGACTCTATATACTTGTAGAAGTTGGCAAGCACCTCGGTGTAGTTGTCCTGAACGTAATCACTGCACCTTGAGTACTGCAAGCAAAGCTTATATACCATATTTAAATTTGGCTCTATAAGATCTTTGAATAACTTCGTTTTTCTAGCTGTTATTTCATCGTCTATCTTTCTTTCACCTCTTGATCTTCTTCAGCAACTTGAACTGCTTCTTCTTCCTCTTTTTTCTTATTCCATTCCTTAGCGACTTCGTATTTAAATGCACTGTAGGCTTCTGGAGCCAGCTTGTTGCGTTTGCATATATCTTTCCACTTAGTGTCGCATTTGATAAAATACGCTCTAGCCTCTTCGTCTGTTGGCTTGTCTGCTTTTGCAAGGAACTCATATAGGCAGCCAAGCAAATCAATTAACTTAGTGCTTAAGTTCTCTACTTTTCTTTTTTCTCTTCTAGATTTGCTCATAATAAATGATATTTGTTTACTGTTGTATAAAAGCACCCAATAGCGTCTGCCCAATTGTCGTCACCATTGGTATCTATTCCATATAGCTTCTTAATGCCTTTCATAACTTCTTCCTTTGTGGCATTTCCTTTGTTGGTTGCTGTAATTTTAATGTGGCTAGGAGGTATAAAAATTGGAGCTGGAAGTTCCAGTGTTTCGCATACCTCAAGAAGAACTCCTCTGTATTCTCCTAGCTTTCTTAGCGCATTAAACCTTCCAGGCATATAAATAAGATCTTCAGCAGTAATTAGTTTAATGTTGTTTTCTTCTATGAAATCAATAAGCTTATTCCTGAAAGCCTTATGCTCATTGTTTTCTTTAGCTGTTTTAAACTTACTGAAGTCCCAAGTTCCTCCGCCATTCATGCAATAATAGCCAGTGTGTATAGCCATATCTAAACCCAACAAGTCATTTTTAGTGAATGACTCGTATGGGTTTTTAATTTTTCTAATCAATTCTAGATTCTCCGTTTTCTTTAATTACAACTACTACGTTATCATTTGTTTCAGCAATTCCAAGCTGTGACACCACTATTGAAGTAACGCCAATCTTATTTAAAGCTGATAGAACGCTTGATAATCCAGCCTCATCAATTCCTTCAAGAATCTCATCAAGAACAAGTAGGTCTAGTCCTTTGTTATCATCGCAATTAACATTTATTAGCTTATTCATAGCTAAAATACACGCTAAATTTATTCTTGCTGACTCTCCAACGCTAAGCTTTCCAAAGCTACCTACTTCGATTCCGTTTCTTAACAAGTTGACTGTTATCTTGTCTCTAATCTTTCCAGATTTAAGCAATTTGAATCCCTGGAATTCAACTCTTAAGTCGCTTCCAATTAGCTCTAAAAATCCGTTTGTTATCTCAGAAAGAGCATCAATTTTGCTGTTTGCTAAGTGAGTTTTGAATTCGCTAAAAATGTTCTCCTGCAAAGTAAACTTATCGACTTCAGCCTGCGATTTAATCAATAGTTTATCAATATCATTCATTTCTGACGTGTACTTTGACAACCTATCTTTTAAATCTGGAAGCGTTGAGTCTGGATCAAACTTTTCAAGAGCTTCAATTGCAAACTCAATTTGCTCAATCTTCATGGCTAATGTGTTTGCGTCTCTATCGATTTCCATTTTATATTTTTCAAGAGAGCGAACGATTGAATCTATCTCGTTCTCAGTTTCTTCAAATGCGTCATCAATTAATCTTGAAATCTTGCTCTCGAAAGCGTCTTTCTTGAGGCTGATTTCAGATAACCTTCTTTTCATTCTTGAAATCTTGTCAAGAATTTCATTTTGATTTTTAGATTCAGCAATTGAAAGAGCTAAAACGTCTTTGCCGATGTTTTCTAAGTCTGACTCTTGTGTCTTTAAGCTCTTAATAACGCTATTTTCGCTTAGCGCTTGCTTTGACATCCTTTCAATCTCATTGTTTTTTTCAGAAATAACAGATATGTTTTTTTCTTTTTCTAACGAGATTGAGTCAATGTCAGCGTTGTTGTCAATCAAGAACTTATGGTTACAGTTAGGACACGTGATTACTCCAGAAAGAATGTTGCTGATTTCTCTGTTCCTCTTGCTTATCTTGGCGATGTCATCTTCTCTAGCGTCACATTCTTTATGCATCTGAATGACTCCCTGTCTCAGCTTTTCAATCATATCGCCTAATTCTTTGGCTTTTGCTTCTTTTTCAACAAGAAGGGTTTTGTAGTCTGACTCAAGCTTTGAGATTTTGTTTGCGCTTTCATTTGCATCTGTCTGTAGTTCATGGATTTCAGCTTCAATTGAGGCTACTTCATCGCAAGACTTCTCAAAATCAACTTTCATCATATCTATTTCATACCCATATCCTTTCCCATCTGGAGGAATAGAGAAGTGTTTTGACCAGAACGAGTCAATAGCTTCAGCCGTTTCTTTTGCAGATAACTCTGATGTT
>JBFWMP010000065.1:0-14022 GCA_050251575.1 Clostridia bacterium | reverse complement strand
AGGGATTTCCTGGCAGTTTTTATGATAAAGCGATTCAAAATAAAGTGAGTGAATTTCAACTCCTAAAACAAGCAGGAAATGCAGTAAGTGTGAATACTGTATATGCGATATTGTATTATTTATTTGTTTATAAAGGGTTATAATAATTTGAGGAGCTTTCTATGATAGACTTGTTCAAGGTTCATGCAGAAAACACTATCGGAATCAAGAAACTTACAAATGCTGATCTTGGTATAGGGAAATCTCATCAGACTCACATTGGCCTCTATAATGATGTGCTCACGTTTATTGATAATCATACCTCTTCAGAAAATGGGTTGTTCTTTTCAAATGGTTCATTTGAAATAGTTGATATCTATTTCGACCGTATCACCAATCCTGACGGTACAACTAGAAGTCCTAAATTTCGTTTGGGAACTAGTGAATTTTCATTAGTAAATCGGATACGATCTATTGTTCAAGAAGTTCCAGAGATAGAATGGTACCTTATATGGTTTGGAACTGATTCAGGTAAGATTATTACGGCTTTATTTAGTGATGAAGATTCTCTTTTCGCGAAATTGAATGAATTAGATGAAGAATCTTTATTAGATTCACTGAAAGTGATTTCACCAAAGAATCAGCATTACGATGAAATTATTTTGCAAATACAAAACTATATCATTTCGATTTTAAAACAAGATATTGAGATTATAATAAAGAAAATACAACAACAACAAATGCTAGATTCAATCGAAAGGACCCTAGATTCAATTTTTAATCTCACTGACTTCACTTCTTTGTTGCAGCAGAAAGCAATAGAATATCTTTCAGAAATTCTCAATCGTAAAAAGCAGAATGGGCAGATTACTGATTTTGATATCTTGACAGTTGGTGCGAATAGATATGCAAATTATTGTAAAATGATTATTAACAATAAGGTTGAAAGAAATGTCTTATTGAAAATTTCATTGTTTGAAGAACCCCAAGAGTTTTTCTTGACATTGGATGAACTTACTATGATTCAAGCGTGTGGTGATTTTGGAATATTCAGTATTTCTAATATTGACGAACAAAGTTGTGCAATAAGGGTTTGTTCCTCTATGAAAGTTGTGATGAGCCATCTATCTAATTATCAAGTAGACTATAAGCTCTTGGATTCTGCTATTACCAATTCGATTTCAATAGAAAATCTTGTATTGAAGGTGAAAACTTCTATATTGAATTTTGGAGATATTAAACACGTTACGTCATCTATGCAGTGTTCATTGTGAGCTTTTATTTTGAAAACCTGTTGGTATAAAGCATTCAAAAATAGATGCAAAGAAAAATTGTTATACGATTGGTTTTAGGCTATACTAGTCTATAAGAGATGTTTTATAGGAATTGTTAGATACAATAATTGTTTTTTGAATGTATTCCATTTTTGAAACAAGAGGGATTTTCTGCTTATATTCCATAGATATAAAAATGAGCTATGTATGACATATATTTCCTACAGTAATAAGTAAGGAGTTCTTTAGATGTTTGATGCAACAGATCCGCACTATGATGACCATATAAGTTTGATTAAAAGACAAGTACGAAACGGAAAAACGTTTGACGAATTGAGAAAATCTGGTTTTGATGAAGCATACTTGGAACAATTTGTTAAATTGGGAGTCGTTAATGTTTTAGTAACTCCTGGACAATGGGGCATTCTAATTGACCACGTGGAAGAGCAACATAAACGAAAACAAGCTGAAATAAGACCAACTGATGATGTAACAGTTGGGGATGAGATTTCAGCTGACGTGCGTTTATCTGAAGTAGAGGAATCTTCTTGGCAACTATATCGTACACATCTCATAAGAGAGGGATGGTATGAACCTTCTGTTGACCAACTAGGATTGAATGCAGTTAATTCGCTAAAAAGAATGAGTAGAGATACTAGTGAGCGTCATGATAAAGCGATAAAAGGGTTGGTTGTAGGACATGTCCAATCAGGAAAAACAGCAAATATTGCATCACTTATGGCGGTTGGAGCCGATAATGGATGGAATTTTTTCATAATTCTCTCTGGTACAATTGAAAGTTTACGAAGACAGACCTCAAATAGACTTTTCAAAGATCTCAATCATCCAGGTAATCTGCAGTGGTTACAATTATCACAGCTTGGAACAAATACTGAACCAAATCATAGTTTACAGAATATGTTGCTTCAAAAAGGAAATCCAACAAGATATTTTACGGTTTCGTTAAAAGTGAAAAGTAGACTGGAAAATCTTCTAAGCTGGCTTAAAAGTGATAAAAACAAACTAAAGCAAATGAGATTGGTTATTATTGATGATGAGGCTGATCAAGCGAGTATAAATACAAGTGCGAGTGATAGAACAAAAATCAATAAATTGATTATTGAGTTAACTCAAGTCTCAGCAAAAGCGGTAAATTATGTTGCATATACAGCTACTCCCTATTCATGCTTTTTAAATGAAGCATTCCCAGAATCACTTTATCCTCGTGATTTCATAAAATTATTGCCTCAATCATTCGAACATTTTGGGCCTAAACAAATATTTGGTTGTGAAGACTATGGTGAAGGAATTGATATAATTAGGACAATCCCTAAGAATACACCATCAGAAATAGATGATGATTTCAAGATAATAACTAAGAAAATTCACGCTGGAATATCATCCGATATACCAACATCTTTGAAAAATGCTTTAGCATGGTTCATCTGTTGTTGTGCGGTTAGAAGGTCTCAGGGGGTAATCAAACCAGTTACAATGCTGATCCATACTAGCCAGAAACAAATTCATCACCAAAATATGGCTAATGCTATCAGTAAATGGTTTGAAGATACAACAGAGCAAGAGATTCTTGAACTTTGCAAGAATATCTATAATTTTGAAAGAAATCGTTTTTCATTGGAAGACTTTAAGAATCAATTTCCTGAGTACCGTTTGCTCGAGCAAGTAGAGGAATACCCCGAGTTCTCCCTAATCAAAGAAGAAATCCCAAAAATAATACATGAAGTCACTCCTATTTATATTGAAAGGGAGAATGATGTTGTATCATTTTCTAAAGGTATTAATTTGTGTATTGATAACTCTTCCAATACCGGTATCAATGATAATAATGAGCACATTAGACTTCTATATCCAAATAACGAGCATCCAGCTGATCATCCGACAGCCTTTATTGTAATTGGGGGAAATACACTTTCTAGAGGATTAACCTTAGAAGGTTTGCTATGTACCTATTTTTTAAGAAATGTATGCCAAGCTGATACGTTAATGCAGATGGGTCGATGGTTTGGATACAGACGTGGATATGAATTATTGCCTAGGATATGGATGACAGATGACACCCAGGAGAAATTTAGCTTCCTAACTGCATTGGAAGAAGAATTACGGGCCGATTTAAAAAGTTTCAACGAAGATAGGCTGTCTCCAAAAGATTTGGGACCACGAGTTAAAAATTCAATACGATCTAGTTGGTTGAGACCAACCGGTAAGAATAAGATGCAGAATGCAATTCCATATGATGTAGATTATTCCGGGTTTAATACTCAAACCACATTATTTAAAAAAGATGCTATTACCAACAACCTTGTTGAGACAGAAAATTTTATAAGAAAACTTGGTTCATCAAAATATAGTATTGATGGAACTTCAATTTATTTTGAACATGTATCTTTCAATTTAGTAAAGAACTATCTATCTCGAATGCAATTTCATCCTGATACATTGGTTCTATCTGATTTAGATCCATTTTTCACGTGGTATGAATCAGTAGAGCATGAAGCTGAGTATGCAGATTGGAACATAGTCATTGGAAGTATCGAAAGGGAAGGTAAAACAGAATTGTGGGAACTAGTACAAGTTCCTTGTGTAAGAAGATCAATTATCTATAGACCTGCAGATAAAGAATTATATACAAAAGTTATGCGGGCACCAAAAGACCTGCTCTCTGATGTGAAAACCGATTCCCCTATTAAAGGGACTCCCGATAAACATACCATCATGAAAATTAGAGAAGCTTATGAGTTAGGGCATACTCCACAGATGATTATTTATAATATTATTGGAGAAGTCCTTGATGAGAAAAGAGTAAAGACTGGTGAGAGTATTAAAGATTTAATTGGAATCAGTTTATGGATACCGAGTATCAGTGGAAATGACAATTCTAAAACATTTGTAAAATCTCTTACGGTTAGAATACCCCAATCGGTAGATTATTCTGAGGAAGAGTGAGTATGAGCTATTTTGATTTCGAACCTCTGATTCAAGATAAAATGCCAACGACCGGAAGCAAGGTGCTTCGTTCACTGCAGAATCAAGAAACTCCTCTTGCTGACCTTCTTGTACGTGAAGCAATTCAGAATAGTTTGGATGCATCGCTTGCTAGCAATGCTGATTCAGTTACTGTTTCTTTCAATACATCTACAGTTCCGATTCAAGCTATTCATGATGTTTTTCCAGAGCTCCAACACCTTACGAGCAATAACCAATATATGCTAGAAATACGTGATTTAGGAACAGAAGGATTAACAGGCGTGCCTCATTTTGATGGGAAATCAAATAGTAACTTCTCCAAACTTGTATATGATCTTTCAAATCCACAAGAGAAAAAAGACGCTGGAGGCTCATGGGGGCTTGGAAAAACAATTTACTATAGAGTTGGAATAGGTTTGATAGTATTCTATTCAAAAATACAGACATCAAAAAAGGGTGTCTTCAAAGAACGACTGGCAGCTTGTTTCATTGAAGATGAAAGAAAAGAATCATTATACTTGCCAAACGTCTCCTCTGGAATTGCCTGGTGGGGAGAGAGATACGAGGCAGATAGCAATGTAACACAAGCAGTGGAAAATGTTAAAAAAATCGGAGATGTCCTAAGGAATTTTGGTGTTCAGAGATTCAAGGATGGAGAAACAGGAACATCGATTATGATATTTGGTGCAGATAAATCTCGATTGGACCCATCTTTAATGCAAGTCCTAGGAGACTCGCAAGAAATCTCGTGTGACTGGTTTCGTGGTGTTGAAGGGTACCTAGAATCTGCAATTCAACGATGGTATTGTGTACGTTTGAATAATGATAGATTTAGAAGTGGTCCAAAACTATCTGCATTTGTTAATGGGAAGAGAATTAAGAACTCCTTTCCCATATTTCAAAAAATGCAAGAGTTATACAATGCCGTAGATAGTATAGAAAATCATAAAGTTAATGTGATTCCAATTAATATTAAAAATGCATTTTATAAAACGCTTAGTGGGCATGTAATTACAGCGAAATTCAATATGTCTGATTTAGGAATGCTGGAACCTGATAATCATCGATCACCATATGAGCATATAGAATGTAGAAAGGAAAGTGACGAAAACAATAAAGTAATTTTTGCATTTGTGCGTAAACCAGGAATGATAATTAACTGGTTTGATCCTGGCTGGGTAGGGGATATGACGACATCAGAACGTGGAAAATACATAGTAGCTTTATTTGTTCCAAATTCTGATAATCTATTGCATCCTGATATCAGAGATTATATTGGAGCCGATACCTTTGAAGGTTATTTGCGCTCAACAGAGAAATCTGATCATTCTGTATGGCATGATGTGTATGGATTTAATATTATTAAACGTATTCGAAGGCATGTGATTGCCAAAATTAACAAGCTGTATATTGAAGAAGAATTACTGAATCAGAATGAAGATCATAATTATGCCGTGATGAGATATTTAGCTAAAGCGTTTATGCCTGAAGATTGGGGGAATGATGCAAGAGTTTTACCTAAAGGCTCAAAAACCCCCATCCCAAATGAATATCGAACAAAAAATCCGGCTGTAATGATTGATAATGTATCATACCCCCAGGATTCAAATACAATATCTGTTGAGTGGAGCCTGTATTGGGGACCTACAACAATTAAGTCCATCTCAATGATTTTTGAAGTTGTATCAGAAAATGGAATTGTCTCAAAACAAAAGTGGGATAGTGAACAATTATTAGGCTCTTATCCTTGTTGGATAGATTCTGTGGAATTGTCTTCCAAAAAACAAAAATCAATAACCAGTAAAGTGGCGCCTAAAGAATTACCTTATACTTATTTTTTAAACAAGAGTTATGAGGATATCTTCGATACAAGCAATGATGTACGGTTTCGAATTGAAGATAATGTATTTCGAATAGCTGATCTGGATGAGGCTTTGTCAAGATCTATTATCAAGGGAAAAACTCTACTGAGAGTGAAAGATCATTCAATAAATTTTCAATTGAATTTAAAATGGGATTCAGTCGATGAGAAATAAGATACCCCAATACCCCATGCTGAATCAGAAGTTGATTCAAGAAATTGGGATTAAAGAAAATCTACTAGACATTACCTATGAAACTGACGACTTAAAACAAAGCGAGCAAATTGCAGTTTCTGATAGTAGATTGATTCTATTAGGTGAATATGAGTATTGGGACCCACATAAAACAGTAGTCACAATTGAAAGATGTATAACGATTACTAATCCACAGAAATTATATGGGGAGACGGGGATTATCCCGGATGGAGCAGAAGTTGGAATAGCTTCAGAGTTTCTCTCATCCTCATCGCAACAAAGATATATTTTTAAAAATGTAACATTTTTGCCTCAATCCCAAACAGGCCCTTTGGTAATTAAGCAACGATTGGTTTTAAACAAGAATACGTACCGTGGAATTGGTGAGATTGTTGATTTTGTATATATCGCTCGAAAGACATGTCAGTATAGGGGGAGAAAAGCTAACACTAATGGAGCTGTTTTGGGATATCTATGCAATCCTATCAAAATTGCTTTTGATGGAGTTGGGTCATTATTTCCAGCGCTTTTAGCAGACTTTGGCCCTAATGGTCCGCTATGGGAAATGCGATTCAATTCTTCAGATCCTTCAACAGATCCATTCAGTGATGATTATATTTGTATACTATTGAATATATCCCATCGTCGATATAAGGATCTAAAGATAACAGATTTTTCTCGCTCAAATGCCTTTAGAAATGAAGTTTTTTCATCTTGGATTAGTCTCGCCTATTTTATTATTTATTCGGAATACAGAGAGGTATTCGAAGATATTTCTACGGGTAATACAGAAGAATTTGGAAAGAATTCAATAGCCCAATGGCTATATTATTTTAAAACAACCTTCCTTGTTGATTTATCGAAACCTGAGAAATGGACTGCATCTATCAACACTGCTGTTCATAAGTTATTGGTGTAATCATGAATGAAATGAATTTTGGAAAAAAGTTACTGAGCAAAGATGAATCCCAGAGACTATTTGAACAATTCTCAGAGAATGGTAACAATCTTTATAAAGGGGAGGATCCAATCCTACGAAAAGAGTTGTTTCTTCCATTATCTCAAGAAGTAGAGCGATCAAAATTATTAGGCTCAAAAAAAGAAAAATATAAATCTGATATCTTTGTTGGAATGAAACTCTATGAGTTGTTGTCGCCACTTCATTTGAGCATGCGCATTGCTGCAAGCGACGACTTCTGGAGATATCTATCAATAAAGGTCCTTCCAGATTTAGTATATGCTCGTTGGGATGGTTTAAAGAAAGATCGATTTTGGGAAAAACCTAATAGAATTTGGTTAAGGGTAATTTGGTGGTACGTGCACTTAGCTTGGCAGAATGATGCAGGTGTAACTATGGATTGTCTCAATGATTCATGTTTCTCAACTGATACAGTGGCACAGCTAGTCGAAAGGTCAGGAAGACATGGCTATAGAATAGACCTTTACCGATGTATGATGCTAAAGGCAAAAGAAAATCAGCTAAATCAAGAAGAGTTTAGAGCAATGATGACATTGAATACGATAAGGATTGTTAACATTGAACCAAGATTTTTTAATGGTGGTGTAAGTGGTTATGTAGATAATTTAATTGAGACTATAAAAAATAATGTAGTTGAATAGGAAGATTACCAAAAGATCTTAAAAGCAGAACCTTTATCCCTTTTGAGCCTGAAGCAATCTTGGATTAGTTGACCTTAATAGTAGAACCATAATTATTGAAATTTTAAGGTTCTGTTTGGTTGCAATAGTGGGAGGAATAATGAAAACAGATTTAGAAAAAATTAAAATTGGTTTTGCCTTTATGGATAATTCACGCGCAGATGAAGTATCGCAAGATTTCGGGTTTAGTTATTGGATTTTTCGTTGGGAAGATAGTTTTGGGGTTGGTATAGAAATCGCAAATGACCTTAAGTTCTCTGAGGTATTCGCAACTGCTCGACTATTCACTGATAGAATTTTCATCAAATCGGAGGGAGAAGATAAAAACTTTCTTCTGTTGACAAGTAGCGATGAATTTTCAAGAAATGAATTTGCCAAGGTTTGTGAAAGTTTTATTGAATTGGGAAGTGACAATCAGCAAAGATTGATATTGATGAAAGATCCTTCAATATGGTGGAAAACTTGGAGATCTCTGCTCGGTAATGCTATTCGAGATAGAAAGCCTTATGATATTATTGGAGAATTATATATCTATAAGTTGCTGCTGGAATTAGACATTAAAAAGATATCCTGGAATGGTCCTAAAAAGAGTTCTCATGATATTGAAAGCGAATATATCGACTATGAGATTAAGTCTACAATAAGGCGTTATGATAATAGTGTTACTATTTCCGGGCAACATCAACTGACGGTAAGTCCAAATAAAAAATTCTATTTGGTTTTTATAAGATTTGAAAGCTCTACCAGCAGTGGCATTTCCATAGATAGTGTTATTGATGAAATTACTAATTTAGGTATATCTAAGAAAGAGATTGAGAGAAAACTGTCTGCTCTTGGTTTTGAAGAGGGAAGGACATCAAGAAAAGAAAAGTATATTCTACACGGGACCCCGAAGTTGTTTCTGGTTGATTCCGGTTTTCCTAAAATCACAGAATCAAGTTTTGTTGGAGGTTCTTTACCTCTTGGGATTACAAGAATTACTTATGAAGTTGATCTTTCAAATTTGAAGAGTATAGAATTTTCGGAACATCTAGATCTAAAGTAGATAGCTGGAATTGATGTGCTTTCAATTCCTTGTTTGCTCGAATAATATTTGAAAATTTTAATACTTACATATTGCAATAATATAGTTTGATTTTAGTACTGTGTTTTGGAATGGTTTTGTATTCATTTGGGGAAAATAGTGAAATATAACGTAGATGACGAGAATGATAAAATCTGTTCAAGGGTTCTAAAGCATTATAATAAAAAAATATCTGTATCTGATAACCTTACTTCCTATAAGAAGAGCTTCAATCAAAACATGAATATCACCAAATTTACATTTATTGATTTATTTGCAGGCATTGGCGGTATGCGTCTTGCTTTTGAATCTTGTGGTGGTAAATGTGTGTTTTCTTCTGAGTGGAATAAATTCAGTCAAATTACATATCGTGAGAATTTTGGTGAAATGCCTATAGGTGATATAAGAGAGATTAATGAAAAAGATATCCCTGATCATGATATTCTAGTCGCTGGTTTTCCATGTCAGCCGTTTTCAATTGCAGGAGTTGCAAAAAAGAATAGTCTAGGTAGGGCAACAGGGTTTTTGGATCGAACCCAGGGTACTTTATTTTTTGATATAGTGAGAATACTCAACGAGAAAAGACCAAAAGGGTTCTTGCTTGAGAATGTAAAAAACCTTAAAAGTCATGATGGTAAGAAGACTTGGAAAGTGATTCTAGATTCTCTTGAAGAATTGGACTATGAGGTTTTTTGGGATGTTAAGGATGGACAAGATTTTGTTCCTCAGCATAGAGAAAGGATTTTTATTGCGGGCTTTGATAGGAAACGTTATGGGAGTAATATTAATTTCTCATTCGATTTGTTGGTAAAATCTCCAAAGAGAGAACTTAAAGAGATATTAGATGGTAATGCACCTTTGAAATATACTCTTTCTGATAGGCTTTGGCAGTATTTACAAGACTATGCTGCAAAACATAGAGCACGTGGCAACGGATTCGGTTATGGATTGGCCAATATTGAAGGTATTTCACGTACGCTCAGTGCACGATACCATAAGGATGGTTCTGAAATCCTAATTCCTCAGGAGAAAAGCAATCCTCGACGGTTAACTCCTAGAGAATGTGCTAGATTGCAGGGATTCCCTGAGAATTTTAAAATACCTGTTTCCGATACTCAAGCGTATAGACAATTCGGTAATTCAGTTGTTGTCCCCTTGGTAGCAGCAATTGCTAAGCAGTTTTTTGATACAATTGAAAATATGGAAAAAAATGGTTATGAACTGCAAGATAGTGTAGTTCAATAATAATGTTGTTAGCATTGGGCAAAAACAACCTTGGCAAATACCGACTTTCTCGTAGACCAATTCTAGCGGGGTATGCAAAAAGGTATGCAGACTACCCCTTAATGAAGTGTAACTTTGAGTAACAGCATAGGGTATATGTTGCATCAGTTATTGTAACCTTTATTGTCACCTTTATAAATATAGGTTTGTCAACAAGGATAAACAAGCATCAATAAAGCTTGACTATAACCTTAACTACAATATAGAATTATATCAACAGAGATATACAGTGGGCAACACCTAGAAAAGGTTTAAAAGCACTTTTCACACGGTAGAAGTCGTTGGTTCAAACCCAATCGCGCCCATAAAGGACCAGTCTTCGGACTGGTTTTTGCTTTTTCTGGGTGATGGTACGTGTATGGGCTAGAGCGTATCTAGCCAGCTTTTTTTGATTCCTTCGATAATACGTTCGATTTGTTCAGAATCAACTTCTTCTTCAAGATATGTCAAAGAATCGAGATCAATTTTCAAAATATTACCTCGTACATGATTTTTAATAATTCTTCATCATACTACGGAAATATGTTCTGATCCAATTAGTTATTACTGAGGTTGCCATACGGGTGTGGAGAGCTCCTAACAGTAAATAAATTTGAATTGACCTATTCCATGATTAATAGTAGTCTGCTCAAGATTATGTCTATTAGCGATAATTATGTTATAACACTAATTTTGATTTTCCTGAGATGATATGAAATTTATACCAAAAAAGGATTTATTACAAAGATGAATAAAAACAAAAAGTTGTTCGTGATGATTCAGACCATGTTTATGGTGTTCATTATGATTGGGTGTGATATGGGAGGGATTGATATGGGAGGGATTGATTACGTTGACACTCCTAATCAGCAGAGGGTTAACACACCAGAAATTTCTCTTGAAAGCGATTTTGGCATCTTTGGACAAAAGCTAATTATCAATACAAGTACCTATGGAGCTTTCATCCGATATACAACTGATGGTACTACTCCTTCAAAATCCAATGGAGAATATTATTTAGATGGATTGACCTATCTTGAAGAACCCGCGACTGTGAAAGCAATAGCATATAAAGCTGGATATCAAGATTCAACTATAGCATCGCGAGGATTTTATAAAGTGCAAGATCCTTATCCGATTATATCGAACGACGGGAATTTTATTACATTCATTTCATCTGGGGTTGATATTTATTATTCTCCTTTTGGAGTTTCTAGTAGTTTATCAAGCAATAAATTCATCGCTCAGATACCTGCTTCAACAATAACAGGCAACTCACTGAAGATTATTGGAACTGCACCGAATAAAGTTAAGTCAGATGTGGTCGAGGTAAGTAGGACGACAGCACCAACTTTTATGCAGTTTTCAAGCGGGTTATATATTTTGCACAATTCTCATGGAGTCATGTTACGGTATACGACAAACGGAACAAGCCCGACGAGAACTAACGGTACTCTCATCACCAACGGAGGAAGAATAAACGTAACGGCGGGGAAAACTGTAAAAGCAATTGCGTACACCTATGACTCACTGAACTCTGGTGTAAAAACATACTATTACTGGTAATACTTGTGATTTACAGAGCTGGATTTCTGTCATTCAGAGAATATAAACACTCAAATCCCTTCTGTGAGTGGTCTTCAGAAATAGATATTGTATAGTTGTGTACATGGTTAAATCAGGCCAAGTGGCAGCGAGGCACTTTTGAAGCATATAAATTATTACGGGAGTTGGATAAAAATGGGGGAAAAAAAGAATTTTGTCATGCTTTCTAATGGAATGAGAATCGAAAGAAAAATACTGAATCAAAAGAACGAAGCTTCTAACATGATCACAAAAACATCAATTTCTAGAAATCCAGGTATCCGTATAACGGATAGAAAGGGTACTCAAGAGGAGATAAATTCTACTTTGAAGAAACCCATAAAAACGAAAAATTCGCTATCAACTGAAATGTATGAGAAAAAACCTGCAGAGATACAATCCCCCACGTTAAAAAATACCGAAACATATCAGAGAGCAAAATTTAAGCGAAAAAAATCAGCATTATCAAAAAGAAAAGTATTTTCTTTACCTCCGGGGATTGTTAGAGAATCGTTTGTTTGTTTCCATCGGGAGTTTCAGTTTTACCAAGTAAAGCATATTAATGATGGAAAGGTCTGGCTGTTGAATAGCAAAAA
Organism: Clostridia bacterium; assembly: GCA_050251575.1. Taxonomy (GTDB): domain Bacteria; phylum Bacillota; class Clostridia; order SK-Y3; family SK-Y3; genus X23. The sequence goes on along the minus strand of JBFWMP010000065.1, from coordinate 1,562 downwards.
TGAAGAACTATGTATTACTTTTGAAACAGCCGTGAAAAGGAGGATGGAACATGTATCTCCTTTTCATATAGGGGTACTTAAGGCTTTCGCCAATAAAGAGAATCAAGTAGTAGACATGTTGTTACATGCACCAGTTAATAAATCAATAAAAATCATTAAAGCAACTGGATACAAACCAGTACACTTTGGGTTGATGAAGAAATTTCTACTAGGTTCAGTTTTCAATGAAAATCAATGGAATGAATGGAAAAATAGGATAATTGAAGAATTGGATTTGCCAAAAAATTCACTGATCCGTCCAACACCTCAGTTATCAAAAAGTACTCATATAATCAAGCCCCAGAATTTTATAGTTCGGGTACAGTCGTTTAACTGTATAAATAAGAATCATACGCTTCAATCAATCCAAGCAGAAGTGCCTATACGAACAAATGGCAGTAACTGTATTACATCTAGAATAATTCCTGCTGGATATTGTGAGCAATGTAAAAGGTATTATATTTTATCTTCGATTCTAGAAGAGCATTATGAAGTGATGAGATATGCATTGTGCGATTTTGTCCTAGATAAAGATATAAATAAATATTTACAATCTCTTAATACAGAGAAGAGTGAATTTGCTTATCAATCAATTCTTAATAAATGTGGCTATTCTGTTAGTCAGAAAAGTTCATTATCTAGCGATGATCGTATCATTTTGTTGCGTTCTATCATAGATAACAATATTCTATCACGTGAAGCAATAAAAAGTTTCATAAATTGGCTTATTAACTTCCATGGCGCAAATCCATTAATGAAGGATGCCTTGGCTGAATGGAAGACCGATCTTCATGCTCTAGCAACCGATTCTCGTGCTCCTATTATTAGGGTGAGGTCAATTAAAGGATAACAGTAGAAACAGGCAGTTAAATAATTAGAAGTATATGCAGAGAAAGATGGGTGTCCCCCTTTGATTTTTCAAAAAGTACTTATGTACATCAACTGAGTGAAAGAAAATGAATTACCATACAATCATTACTTTTTGTCCTCTTTATTGCACGTATTTGATGTTTTTTCAGGTTTTCCTTTGATTTGGGTATGAGCAAGGGTATAATAGCTGTTAGTATTGATACCAAACCAATGCGAAATTGTGTGGCTGCTGAAGATATGTGCTTGAAAAGGGGGATGAGCCTATGGTTGCATCCCTTCTTGTTGGTAGCCCATGAAAGGAAAGGTGCTCATGCCTCAAGATAGTCCATACATCATGTCATTCTCCATAGGTGGGTTGTGCTTGCTTGAATCCAAGGTCATTGCAAATGCATATACCTCCAGTAATGACTGGAATGAGACCAAGGATTTGGTTATACGTGAGAATCTGTTGCAGGCACGTGTGATCAGTTCTGCACAGAGAATGCTCGGAGAAGTCATCCCTCGGTTGCGATTGCTCTCTGAAAAAGAACTGTCACTGTTCAGGACTTCTGCAGATCAAGACCAGCGTCATCTCCTTTGGCTGGCAATCTGCAGAAGACATGCGTTCATCGCTGATTTTTATGTGCAAGTTGTACATGAACGGTACCTGAGCC
>JBFWMP010000064.1:0-14062 GCA_050251575.1 Clostridia bacterium | reverse complement strand
TTACCTCCTGCAATGAGAATCACCTTTTGATTAAATGTGTCCAGTGTGGCCATAGTTCGATTGGGACTGCTGTCAATGGAGCTATTATAGAATTTGATGCCATTTAATTCTCTCACAAACTCTATACGGTGTTCGACACCAGTAAAGCCGGTCGCTACTTTTCGTATGCTTTCAGCACTAGCTAGTCCTAAAACTGCACCAACCGCTGCCATATAGTTTTCTACATTATGTGTTCCGGGCAGAATAATATCCGTTACATCCATAATTTTCTTGGTGCTTCCATCTAAATTAGCATAAATTGAATTTTCTGAAATGAATACTCCTCTTTGAATTTGATTCTTCCTGCTAAACATAATAACAGTTCCCGGAGCTTCTTTTTCAAATTCCTTTGTGATATTATTGTCAAAATTAATAATAAGCTTTCCTGTTTTTAATTGATGTAAAAAAATATTTTTCTTTGCAGCAATGTATTCTTCCATTGATTTATGTATATCAAGATGGTTAGGCGTAATATTTGTGATTACTGCAACTGTAGGACTTGACTTCATGGTATGGAGCTGAAAGCTGCTGAGCTCTAAAACCACCTTGTGGTTTTCTTCTATATTTTCTATTTGACTTAACAGTGGAATGCCGATATTGCCTCCCAACCAACAGGTATGCCCCTCCTGTACGAGGATTTTATGGATTAGTGTGGTGGTGGTGGTCTTACCGTCACTACCCGTAACGGCAATAATAGGAGCAGGACACAAATCAAAAAATACTTCCATCTCCGAGGTAATGATACTTCCCCTCTGTTTTGCTGCAGCTAGTTCCGGTATATCATATCTCATACCGGGAGTCTTGAATATAATCTCCTGTTCAATATGTTCAAGATAATTTTCACCTAATGAAAACCTTACCCCTAGGTCTTCTAAATCACCATATATCCCCCCCAGTTGTTCACGCGTCTTTTTGTCAAATGCAGTTACTCTTGCACCAAGCCCTGCAAGAAATTTAATTAAAGGTGTATTACTGATTCCTATCCCAATAACTGCTATATTTTTTTCATAAATACTTCTTTTGAATAGATCAAACTTCTGATTCACCGAAATTCCTCCCATGTGTATTGTAATCTATACAGCTTCCTATAAGAATATATGCCGGATATTAAACATTATTGACAAATCCTATTTCTTTATTATATCATAATCAAGTATTCATTTAGTATTATCAATCCCACAATTTACTTAGATTTTTTTTTGTAAAGCTATTGAAATTTCAGATGAATTGTTGTATTATATTGAGTGTTCTCTATGCGAGAATGGCGGAATGGCAGACGCGCTAGCTTCAGGTGCTAGTGAGGGCAACTTCGTGCAGGTTCAAGTCCTGTTTCTCGCACCAGTAATGATAAGAATTCCAGCATTATTATAATGTTGGAATTCTTTTTTATGTGACTTCTAACAATCTTCTAACACACTATAAATCTTCTAACAAGAATTCTTATAATGAAACGGCACTACATGGTTATGCTTCTTTTTAGTGCACATTAATTTGGCTAAATTATTTTATACATTCTTTCAATATAGTTTGCTGCATTTTCAAGTCCTTTTTCAGATTCAATAATATTTTTGATTTCTTCAGCATTTCGTACATATTTATCATTTTCCATTTCTTTAAGTGCCTTCACCAAGTCAGATACTTCAAGATTTCTTTCCCTCAACGGACGTGTAGTATATCCTTTTGAATAAAGTCTGTTTGCCCAAAACGGCTGGTCGACTGTAAATGGTATAATCAATTGAGGAACCCCACTAAGAAGAGCTTCAGACATCGTACCGACTCCACCATGATGAATGATACCTTTGGCTTTTCTAAATATAAGCTTATGTGGTGCTTTTTTTACACAAAAAATATTTTCTTGATTTTCAAAAGTCATACCACTTACTCCAGTTAATACAACAGCCCTGTTACCAGTCTCTTTTAAAGCCTCAATGATCTTGTCTTTAAATACTTTAGGATCTTTTAGAGGCATACTGCTAAAAGACACAACAATAGGTTTGGCACCGCTTTTTAGAAAGTCCTCTAACTCATCATCAAGTTTGGTTTCACCTATATCCAAAAATAAAAATCCAGAAAGAAAAACCCTATTCTTCCAGCTATCTACTTCTTTAAAAAGAAACGGACTAATTGGGTATATTATTGGGATATCTTTTCTATTTACTTTAAACGCAAACTCCCCTGCCTTTCTCTTTGATAGATGTAATGACTTTTCTCTAAAGTCGTTAATATCTTTCATATAAGGTGATTCTCCAAGTGAAGTTGCTTTATAAGAGAGTTTATTTAAGAATGGTCCAAAATTCCTATTAGCAGATACCGCAATGCTTGGAAATTCAGTAATTGGGTACACAATCGGAATCGGAGGCATACTAATACAGGGAATGTTCAAGAAGTTCGCAATATCAACTGCTCCAAGTGCTTTAGGATGGTATATGATAAGGTCTGATCTTTTTGAAGCATCCAAGAAATCATCCATGCTTTTTCTATATGCAGGTGTGATTACTTCTTTTGCATACTTTAACATTTTTGAAATGTTGTAACGTCCACCGCTAAAAACCTTTTTCCCTTCATCACTTTCTAGAATAGCCATTAGGTCTGCTGTCGCTTCATGAAAATCAACACCATTTTCCTGAATGAACTCCTTAAAACTTGCACCTGTACATACTAGTGCTTCGTGACCATTTTTTATAAGTTCTTTAGCAAGTGCAACATATGGCTGAACATCGCCTCTACTGCCTAACGTCAAAAAAGCAACTTTCACATTCATTTCTCCTTTGAAAATATGTATTATTGTTAGCAAAATTTGTTGTTCTGTTATTCTCCTGATAACTTTTCTCTATCTAGCTTGTGTATATAGTAAATAATTTACTACGAATATGTAATAAATTAAAAAACGCTAACTTTCTTTAGACCAAGATAATTATAGTATCAATAAAAATCTCTGCATTTTTTCTTTGTATTATTAAAAAAGTGCTGATTTTATTTACAATTTTGCTTTTCATTTCTAGCCCTAAATGAGAATACAATTTGTCACTCTGGAGATAATTATTAGATAAAGTACAACTTATAGGAAGGACTTAGGCTGCATATGAAAATGGAATATACTATTTTACTTGCTTCATGGATAATAACTACTATATTACTTATCATTTTTATTCCTAGAGATAAAATACGTCATGCTTGGGTTATCTTCTTTTTCAAGCAATTTATAACTTGGATAATAGGTCTTTTGACTGTAGAGTTGCATCTTATTGAATATCCAGTTAGATTGTTTTCATATGCTTGTAGAACCAGTTTTACTTTTGAATACTTTGTCTATCCTGCAATTTGTGTATTATTTAATTTACATTATCCAAAACAAAAATCACGAATGAAACAATTTTCTCATTATTTTATATTCTGTTCTGTAATAACTATCATTGAACTACTTATTGAAATCTATACTGACTTAATTGAGTATAGGATGTGGACATGGTACTGGACTTGGATTACACTATTTATTACTCTTTATGCGTCCCGGAAGTTTTATCTATGGTTCTTTCAAACTAATACTGAAACTATATAGTCAGGACTATTTTAGAATAACTTATAGTAGTAATAAATATAAGGTGGTCTTTAATTCCCCTTGCCATCTACTATTATTGGATATATAATAATCACAAACTATAGAAAGAAGGTGATTTCATGCCCGTAATTACTATAGAAATGGGTAAAGCTACTAAAGAGCAAAAAGCCGAACTTGTTAAAGGATTTGTTACTAAAGCAAGCGAAGTTCTTAATATTCCTGAACAAGCTTTTGTTACTCTTATCAGAGAAAATGACTTTGATAATATCGGTAATGGTACGCAGCTTTTATCCGATAAACATGTAAAATAGTCATAAGAAACAAAGCTTGAATGTATTGATATGATACTTCCAAAGTAGACAGTCTAATTAATTAAAATTAGATTATCTACTTGGAGGTATTTTTTTATGCTATTTTGTCTTTGAGTCTGCTTCGTGCAGCAGCATTAAGTTATTATAAGACTCATGACTCACTAAACTTATGAATTTATTTCTTGATTCTTCTGTATTTATAAAAAACGGCTGCATATCTTTTATTCTTTTTCTTTTGATTCAAAAAAGGAGGATATGAAGGATACGCAACATAAAGCAATAGCAATGTACAATAGTGGTCTATTTGTAGTAATAGGGCAAACCCCTGGAGGCAGCTTGCTTTTCAGTAGGTAAATATCAATAAATGCATATCCCCCTATTATCACTGCAATGATTAAAGTCGTATGGCTAATATAGGATATTATCTTTTTCATAATTGAGTTCACCCTCTTTCTACTCCCAATCCTTCCAAATGTCTGGTTGATATCCTACTGTAGCTTGTTGCACATTGCGAACAATAGGAGAGTTGTATAGTCTAGGATTTTCAAAAAGCAATTCTGCTGCCACACTTCCAAATCCAAGATTTTGCATGTTAAGAGTTTTATATTCTTTTGCATTATAGTTTATTAGTTCTTTTAAGCCTACAACAGCTTTAACAGATTTAAATTCTCCCTTGCTTAATCCATATTTATGGAGATCAATATATTGATAATTGATCTTTCTTTCTTTAAAATAGCGCTCGGTTTTCTGAGTATCAAAGCATTTTTTAGCGCCAAATATCTGAATATTCATCGTCTTATCTACTCCATTTCTCTATCAAATGTACCAGTTAAATGCTAAGAACAACATTATAACCTTTTATATACTGTTTTTAATAATCTTCAAGCCTTTTATACAAATCAGTCTTATTGCCTCTATCCCACGAATAATAAATCTTTTCAGATGTCTCTGGTGAAAGCGGCAATGAATTCGAACCGTCTTCTTTATATAGCCGATATATTTCTTTAGAATATTTCTCACAGAGATGGCAATCGCCTCCTCCTCCTCTGAATGTTTTTCTCATTTTTTCATAAATTGTCTGAAAGTGATCTGTTGCGATGTTGCCAAAGGATATATTCAGAAACTCACAGGGCTGCAAATCCCCCTTGGCATTGATATAAAACCGGTCTACCCCTCCGGCAGTACATCCGAAGACTGTTTGATCCTCTTCTATGATTTGAGCAGAGATAGATGGGTATTCTATAAATTGACTTTCCAAGTTATATCGATTGACCTTTTCTTTAATAAAATTAATATCATTTTCAGTAAACATTAAATCGTCTTTTTCCAGCCATCCTCCCGAAGACTTTGGCTTTATGATTTGTACCATACACGCATGAAACTCTTTTGCAGCTTCCATAATACCCTCAAAAGTCCCGTTATAAAAATCATCTCTCATCAAACATGTATTCAAAGCAACGGCTATCCCTGCCTGATGACATAGCTTCACAGCCTCTTCAAGTGTATGCCATGCATCATCATTCCCCATAAATTTGTTAAAAGCATCGGGCTCCGGGCTATGCAAAGAAAACATCACAGCCGTTACGTTCAGTTCCTTAAGCTCCCTCAACCTGTCAGCAGTCATCCCCACGCCCGTAGAGTTTATCCATATTTCCGATCTGTCATTGATACAAATACATAGCTTTTTCAGCCGTTCGTATACAAGGAAAGGCTCTCCACCCTCAATATTAAAGAACGCAATGCCCATATCCTGAAGCTCCCTGACAACGTCGCACAAAATATCTATATTGACATCCTTCCCCTTATCCAGCCTCTGATAACAGTGACTGCAATGATTGGTACACGCAGAGGTAACTGATATTAAAGCTGTGGCACAAGGCATAGCTTCTTTAAAATGCATAAATTTTTCACATGCTGTATAGAATGCTTTTGAGGGAAACCCGGGAACATACAAATCCAATCTGGTTTTATCGTCGATTTTTACAAATTTATTGTGCTGCATCTTAGATAAAAAAATCAAAAGCCTTTTTAAAAAAAGAATAAAATCCTTTAAAGACAATTTTCTTTTAAAAAGCTGCGGAATAAAATGAAAGAATACACTAATCTTTAATTTCAGATTAAATACCTCTTTGTTAATCCCGAAAACATTATATACTTTAACCATCTTTCCATCTCCTTCTAAAGGAATCCATTCTCCTTATACCACTGAACTGTTTTCTTTATTCCTTCCTCAAGGGTATACTCATTTTTAAAACCCAGCAGCTGTTCTGCTTTTTTGACAGAAAATTCGATATTATCATAAAACATATTTACCCTTCCACGTGTTAAAAGCGGCGGCTTTTTGGAATGAAATAGCGTATATAACAGCTCCATCGTCAAAGCAGCAGGATCAATAATGCTTTTTGGAATATTCAAAGGTTTTTTTATTCCTGCTTGGTGGCAAAATAAAGTATATATTTTATCCATACTTTCCGCTCTTTGATTGCCAATCAGGATACACTCCACACCTTTTAACTGTTTTTTAAACACTAATAAATACGCACGGGCTAAGTCACCTGCATAGACAACATGAAATTTATTTTTCTTAGATCCCGGTAAAAGCGGAATGCCGGTACTTGCCGTCTTTATATATTCATAAAATCCTGTATTAAACTCTCTTTCGCCGTAGACCCACACCGGCTCTATGATTGTAAGGTTTAAACCGTTTTCTTTAGCAAATGCCATAGCCTCTTTTTTAGCTAGTGCTTTTGTATCACGGTAGTAGTTTAATGCGCATGGCAAAAACCTATCAGCAAAATATTTATAATGTGAATTGCAGGGAGAACTTTCATCTTTTATAACAAAACTGTTTTCTTCACCATAAACCGAATTAGAACCGGTGATAATAATATTCTTGATTCCTGTTTTGATTGCTGTCTTAAGTATATTCAGTGTTCCATTTACATTTGTATTATAAAAGTCTTCATAAGCTCCCCAATCAACTGCTTTTGCAGCATTGTGGATGATACATTGATATCCTTCGAATGCTTTTTTTAAAGACTCTGTATTTAAGATATCTCCGTAATGCAAATCAACCGACAAACCCTGAATATTTTCAAGATTGCTGTTTTCCCTCACAAGACATCCCACTTTTATTCGATTTTCACAAAAAATACGTGTAATATGACTTCCTATAAATCCGGTAGCACCGGTGATCATTACATTATTCATTTTCATTATACCTCTTAAATAGCAACATTGCATTATGTCCTCCAAAACCATAGGAACAGGAGACAGCATGGTTAATATCCGTATGGAAGGAATCAAGCGGCAGGTTCAAGTTTTCCATTGGCTCCACAGTCAAATTCCCGTGAATAGCTGAATCCTTTATGGACATTGCTGTCACGGCAGCTTCTATTGCTCCGCTTGCCCCTATACTGTGTCCGATGATTCCTTTGGTAGAATTGATAAAAGGTTGTAAGTCCTTATCTCCAAAGTACTTTTGTATAATATCGGCTTCGATATCATCATTTGAAACAGTCGCAGTACCATGGGCATTTAAATAATCGATTTTCAAACCATCGCAAAGCTTTTTAAAAAGTGATAGTATCTGCTCGCCGCCCGGATCCATCTGCACAATGCTGTATGCATCGCTGGAACATTCATAACCGATAAGTTCTCCGTAGATATCAGCACCTCTACCTATTGCATTTTGAAGCTCTTCAAGAATAAGAATACAACCTGCTCCTTCATTGAATAAAAAGCCGCTCCTTCTTTTGGAAAATGGAAGAGGTCTTCCATCCGCTGATTTTGTGAGCGTGGTAAGCATATCAAAACCCCTCATAATTGCTCCGGTTTTTTCAGTCAGTGCTTCTACGCCGCCAGCTATCGCAGCATCACACCTGCCGGCTAAAATATTCCTGTACGCTTCTCCTATCGCTAAGCTCCCCGAAGAACAGGCTGCATTGATGGTATAATTAAATCCTTTTATACCAAACAATATGGATATCCATGCTGAAGCAGAGTTAGTCATTAACATAGGAATCACCATTCTATTATATCTCAGCATTCTGTTATTCCCATGATGATTATTTCCCTTATCCGATACTGCCGTATGAGCTGTATAGGACTCCAAAGCAGTCTGAAGGCTGCTCATTCCTATTCCTACCATAACAGTACAGTTTTCCGGCAGATTTGTTTGAAAATATTTCTCGCGGCTTTCCACTTCAAAACCTGCATCAATTAAAGCCAATTTTGTGCATAGAACAGAGATTCTTGCAGCTTCTTCCATTACAGCCTCCAGCGACCCATGAATGCCATAGTCTGTGAGTGAAAATACCGGTTTGGGTACGAAATATTTTGATTTGAAGCTATAATTTTTTTCATAACAGTCTGGAATTTTCGAAATATTTGTTTTCTTATCCATGATATTATTAAAAAATTCTTTTTTCCCTATTCCTATCGCTGTTGCAGGACCAATTCCGGTAATCACCACTCTTCTTTGCATAGCTCCTCCTTAGAAATTTATATGCTATCATTTGTATTTGTTCGAATAAATTGTATGATATCTTTCAAATATTCTTTGGGATACTCATAATCCCGGGCGCTGTAATGATATGTGCTTAAATCTATTTTTCTGTTCTTTTCATAAAGAGACTTTACTCCTCTTTCTTTGATCTCTCCGATACTATAAAAATTCAAGCCTTCCTTTTTGCATTGCTGCGTAAATTCCTCATGTGCTTCTCGGTTGATGGTAAAAAGCAGCTCATATTCGCCGCACTCTCCTAAAAAAAGAATCTCTTTAGGTATATGAAGGAGCTTAGATAACACAATCCCACTCTTTTCATAGGGCAGATTTCCCACTTCAAAACCGATTGTACTTAATTCTGAAAGGGTATCAAGAGCATTAAAAACGCCGTCGCTGGTATCAATACAACATTCACTATATTTTTTTATAAAATGGGCTTCTTTACTTAGAAGTCTGAAACGATTCTTAAGTCTATCGGTAATCTTTCTAATCAACGGATGATCAGAATACATCTTCAAAGCCGCTTCCACATTACCAAGTCCGATATCACCGGTAATATATAGGATATCACCGATATTTGCTCTGCTTCTTAACATTGGAGCTCCAATCATCTCTCCAATTACTGAGCCGGTATATCTCCATGTTTCAGAAAATCCAAAATCTCCGCCAATAAAGGATATGTCCAATTCTCTAAGAACATCTGAAATTCCTCTCGCCAGTTTTTCAACGTATTCTTTAGTCCAAGATTTTTGTATCACCAGACTGTGAGCATAGTAAACCGGCCTTCCCCCCGAAGCAAAGATATCACTGATACTGCCGACTGCCATATTCCAGCCAAGTATATAGGGGTCTTGTTCTCTCAGCATATCTTCCTGTGAGAATTCATCTATATTATAAACAAGGCTTTTCCCATGAAAATCTACAATCTCCGCATCTGACTCAAAAACAGTGTTTATCTGTGTGCTGCTTCTAGGCATCTGCTGCTGAATGATTCTGATCATCTCTTTTTCTCTACTCATGGTACCCTCCACATATCAATTCTATCGCATATTGAGCTGTTTCTATGGTACATGGAAGAAATCCTCCCGGATCGCCGTCAAATTCAATCTCCGGATTTTGATGATTACCATAGACTTCTATTTTTTCTGCATATTGAAGAGAAATCAATGCATTATTTGTAATCTGTTTTCCACTGTATATTGCTCTGAACACACTCAACCAATTTGTCCATCGCAGGCTTTTTACCAGTAAATGATAAAAACGTTTATCTTCAGGCAATAAATCGTTTTTCACCTTTATCCCTGAGGCAATAAAGGTTGTCTTTCCTATTGATAGGTTAAAAACCTTCTCAATTCTTCTCATATTCCCATCAAAGCCAACTGTAAAAGAGGAAGGCTGATATCGCCAAAGAGTTATGATGAGGGATAAAAAAGTACCTGCGATATCTCCGATATATTTTCTTACTCCGCCGTTTGCTCTTCTTGCCAAGGCAGCCCCTATGCCAATATTAGCGCAGCAAGTAAAATAGGTGGTTTTTAACCCGGTTTTTACTTGACTGACCGGCTGATTGTCATATTGCGCATCATAAATACAGGTATGAACAATTTTCCCAATTTGAATACTTTTTGTTTTTCCTGTAAGCAGTACCTGAACAGCTTGGTCTAATATTGTTGGAATATGATAGCTCTTACAGAAATCTGGACTTGTGCCGGTATAGATTACACCCAATATTGCTGTAGTCGAAGTTCTATTCCCCTCTGCATCATAAAAACCATTCACTACTCTATTAATAGTTCCGTCTCCTCCGACAGCAACAATAATATCATATCCTTTTTGATTGGCATCAACAGAAAACTTGTATGCATCTTGGAGAGAAGCTGTAATCTTATAGTCAAACTCAATATTATTTTGATGAAAAAGTTGAAAAATTCTTTCAAATGTCTTTCTGCTTTTTCCACCTTTGGAACCTGGATTTAAAACAAGATAATATCTCATAGCTCACCAATTCTCTTGATGATTGCAGCCGCTTCCTCTATCGTATTATTTGAAAGATTAGCCCCTGCAATCAACCTTACCCGCCCACCATCGATAGGTACCGATGGTTCAATGAATGGCGTTGAAAGAATTCCATTCTCATAAAGCTTTTTTGCAGTGAAAAAGGTGTTTTCTTTGCTTCCAGTGATAATGGAATTAATAGGCGCTCTGCTTTGGACCACTTCAAATCCCGAATATTTAAGACTATCAAAGATAACCTGTTTATAGCAATCCAATTTCCCTTTTATTAATGAAAATTCATTTTCAATAATATCCATGACCTTTTCTATCCCTGCTAAAACTGCTGGCGGAAGTGCAGTTGAATAAACCAGATGAGGACAGTAATATTTAAGATGTTTTAGAATCCTCTGTTCACCACTGATGATTCCTCCGGCATTGGCTAAGGCTTTCCCAAGTGATGCAGTATAAATTCCTTTATATGCAGTAATACCCTGCTCCTCTAAAATGCCTTTTCCTGATGCGCCCAGTACACCTATACCATGAGAATCATCAATAATAGGAACTGCATGATAGGTATCACATAATTGAACTATCTCTTTAAACGGTGCAATGCTGCCATCGGTAGAAAATACTGATTCGGTCACAACAAAAACCTGATCATAATGAGCGGAGTGTTTTAGAATGTCTTCCAAATGTGCCACATCATTATGTCGGAAGGGTCGGATTTTACAACCGACCGCTTTAATCCCTTGTATTAACGAAGAATGTGCAAAACGATCCACTATAATCACATCATCTTTTTGCGCAATGGATGAAAACAGACCGTTGTTCGCCTGATAACACGAAGGGAGGATCACCGTATCTTCAAGCCCCAAAAATCCAGATATTCTTTGCTCCAACCTTTTAAAAAGGTCAATATACCCCGTCGCAATAGGTGTACCACAAAGAGAGACACCGTATTTTTGTACTGCATCCACAACCGCATCTTTCACCCTGTAATCAGCTGCCAAACCAAGATAATTATTGGATGCCAGATTAATTACTTTTTTGCCACTTATCATGATCTTTTCATCTAATCCGGAATCAATCTGCATATAATAGGGATTAAAACCTGTGGTTTCGGCAAGTGTTTCATTCAATTCGAATCTTTTATAAAAATCATTCATAGGCATACTTTTTTCCTCACAAATACTTTGCTTTGAATTTTTGTACAAGGTCATTGACTAAAATAAGATCTGTAAAGTCACCTTCATCCACTGTAATGGAGAATTCATCTTCCAAAGCAGAAATGATCATCAACTTGTCAAAAGAGTCTATCATTAAATCTTCAACCAGCCTGCTTTCAAGTGTCACTTCCATATCTTTTTGCAAATTGCTTCTTATGGTAGTAATAATTCTATCTTCCACTTCCATCTTTTGCCCTCCTATAGCACTTGGTTTCTTTATCCGAATCGCACATGACTGCGCATATATTACAATTTATACATTTTGAGATATAGCTTTCATCTTTCTTCAACTTTTGCACAAAATCCGGCTCACAAATAAGTGGCCTGCACACACTGATAAAATCAGCATATTGATTTTGCAAACAATGGTTCATTTCTTCCCCTGTTCTGAAACCGCCCACACATATAATAGGAATAGCGGTTATTTGCTTTGCAATTTTTGCGTATTCTAAATTATATACGGGGGTAAAAGGCTTTAGTTTCATTTTCATGTATGGATAAGCTAATGAGTAAAATACCGCTTTTTCTAACCCTCCGTTAACCTGAAACACAGGATTGTATTTCATAATTACTTCGAGAGGTATCCCGCCTCTAAAGATATTCAAAGCATAATCCATAGTTCCATAGCTGATTTCAATGGCATCTACCTTTTTAGAATCTAAAAAGCGAATCAGATTTTGAAACTGCGAGGTTGAGAACTTTTGAAAATAATCATCACTCCCACTTACTTTAATGAGCAGTGGAAAATCATTCCCGCAAACTTTTTTAACCGCATCAATGACTAAATCTAAAAATCTTATCCCAATATTCAGCTTTTTATTAATTCCAAATTCATCGCTTCTATTATTAATAGCAGGCAAAATAAATTGATGAATCAAATACCCATGGGCTGCATGCAGTTGTACACCGTCAAAACCAGCCGTCTTAGCATATAATGCAGATTGTGCAAGCTCCTCTGCAATGGAATATATTTGCTGTATAGACAACGGTTTTGGAGTACCTCTAAAATAGAAAGATTTTTTGCGGGATACTCCCATCACTTCACAGCCGGTTTCACTGATTCTGGTTTGTCTGCCGGTATGAGCCAACTGCATAAAAATTTTAGCGCCGTATTTGTGTACAGCTTCGGTTACAGCACAATAGTGCTTGATTTTCTCTTCACTGTCCATTCCAGCTTGCCCGGGCTGCATCGCTTTTCCCTGTCGTGAGGTATAAGCAAAACCTGTAATAATTCCGCCCACGCCACCTGCTGCAAGCTCCCTGTATAAATCATGATACCCAGGAAGCGGATATCCGTCGGAATCACACATACCTTCAAAAGTGGCTGAACGGATGACTCTATTTTTTATCTCACATTTTCCTATGCTTGCCTGTTCAAATAATTCCAACTGAATCTTCTCCTATCATATCATTCTCCCTACTCTCCACTCTCCACTCTCCACTCCCCACTCCTCACTCCCCACTAATTCCTATGCTTTCGGGTTCGTATGCAAATCAAATAAAAAACCGACAAATATATAGGATACCAGGAACAGTATGACGGCAAGCTCATCATTATATAAAGCAATGAGCGCCGCTTGCCCGCAAGTGCATGCCCTGAAATTTGCTGCTAAAGAATAATATGTTTTTCTGCCTTTAGGGTTTTTGAAATAAAGATATCCTGTCCATACTTCTAAAAACACTGTTAGTATCGCTAAAATCAAAAACATACGATTGGCACGGGCTATAATAAAATGATTAAAATAAAAAAAACTAAATATAACAGCAGGAACAAATGAGGAAAATACTGCAATGTATCTGGATTTCTCAATACCATACTGAACAATGATGGTCTTTTTGTCAGCAGCCTTGTCTCCTTCATAATCTTTAAAATACGTATAAAAAGTCATCAATCCATTCATTACCGCTACTAATACCAATATTGACATACGGCTGGGTGTGAAATACGGTGCCTGCGTTGGACCTGCTGCCAGGAATCCAAAGGCGGTACACATTGAAATCATGAGTCCGAATACAATGTTGCCGGCAATGCCGTAACCTTTTGCGTGTTCATATAGGATATTTAATAAAATCCCTAATACTGCCGGAATCAACGCTATAGGTTCCAAATAAAAATATGTTATGATGAAAGTGATCAGTAATAAAAGTGCGGTAAGCAGTAATGCTTTAAAAGGATTTAATGCACCGGTAACCATTGGACGATGCGGTGCATTGATCTTATCTTCTTTCATTCCCAGATAGTCATTTACGATTTGATTCATTCCCCAGCTTAGAAATAGCATGAGCAATATAACAAACTTTTTTTCTGTCGATGGGATGAGTTCAATCGTTCTAAAAGAAGACTTGGCGATATATTCATAGAATGCTACACCAATCCAACCTGCAATACCTGTTATAAATGCATAGTACAGTCTCATCGATTTTA
>JBFWMP010000063.1:0-14303 GCA_050251575.1 Clostridia bacterium | reverse complement strand
TGAAAGAAATCTCTATGAGTATTATATGTCGGCTATCTATTCCAGTCCTATTGATATTTTTGTTGTTGGGAATATGGAAGAGAAAAAAGTTGTCGATTTGGTAAATAATGCATTTCATGTGGAGTTGAGTGAGAATATTGTTTATCCTATTACGAAGGTAGTGGATAAGGTTAATTCGCAAAACAAGGTTGAAGAAGAGATGGATGTTGCACAGGGAAAATTGTCCTTGGGATTTAGGACCAAAGTGACACCACGAGATAAAGATTATTATTCGTTGGTAGTATATAACGGAATTTTGGGGGGGGGACCGCACTCCAAATTATTTAATAATGTACGGGAAAAGATGAGTCTAGCCTATTACGTATTCTCGCGTTTGGAAAAGTTTAAAGGACTTATGTTAATAAGTTCAGGAATTGAAATACAAAATTATGAAAAAGCGCTAGATGAAATATTAAAACAAGTGGAACAAATAAGGCAGGGCGATATTAGTGATTATGAGTATGAATCAACCATAAGCAGTTCTATTAATAGTATAAAATCTCTTGCTGATAATGCTCTTCATATGACAGATTATTATGTTAGTCAGTTAGTGGGAGGAACTGATGACAGCTTTGATGAGTTGATCAAGAAAATATCTGCGGTGACAAAAGAAGATGTGGTTTCAGTAGCTCAGCAAATTGAGCTTGATACTATTTACTTTTTAAAAAACAAGTCTTAAGGAGGGCGATAAGATGCATTTGCAGGAGTATGAAAGTAACGTATTAAAAGAAACTTTATATCATGGTGTTGATAAAAGTGGATTAAAGGTATATGTATTACCAAAAAAAGGCTACAGCAAAAGCTATGCAATTTTTGCCACTCATTATGGCTCGGTAGATAGCAGATTTATTATTCCTGGAGAACAACAGATTACAGAAGTACCTGATGGCATAGCACACTTTTTAGAGCATAAGTTATTTGAGGAAAAAGAAGGAAACGTTTTTGATAAGTTTGCTCGTCTAGGAGCGTCGGCAAATGCTTTTACGAGTTTTAATACGACAGCTTATCTTTTTTCCAGCACGAGCAATTTTTATGAAAATTTAGAAGTATTGCTTAATTTTGTGCAAAGCCCATATTTTACACAAGAAAGTGTTGGAAAGGAACAGGGCATTATAGGTCAGGAAATTCGTATGTATGATGATGATCCTAACTGGAGAGTGTTTTTTAACTATCTTGGTGCTCTATACCATCATCATCCTGTAAAAAAAGATATTGCAGGTACTATCGAAAGCATTGCGAAAATAGATAAAGATATATTGTATAAATGTTATAATACTTTTTACAATCCATCCAATATGATATTATTTGTTATTGGAGAGGTGGATCCTAATATTATAGGTGAAAAAGTTGATCAGAACATTAAAAGCGTGACTCCGTTAGAGGAAAAAATAGAAAGGATATATCCGGAGGAACCGGCAGCTATTTATCAAAAGCAGGTTGAACAAACGCTTAGTGTTTCTATTCCCTTATTTCAGATGGGATTCAAAGATACGGATATTGGCTATGGTGGGATTCCTTTATTAAAGAAGGATATTATTACCCGTATTGTGCTGGAGATGATTATGGGGAGGAGCACTACGCTGTATCAGCGTTTATATGAAGAAGATTTAATTAATGATACCTTTGATGTGGATTATAACGCAGAAATAAATTATGGCTTTACTGCTTTTGGTGGGGAGTCGTCTCAGCCGGAAAAAGTAAGAGAGCAAATAATCGATGAGATTAATAAGCTGCGTCAGACAGGATTAGATGAGGTGGTCTTCGATAGAATAAAGAAAGTAATATTTGGACGTTTTTTAAAACAATTCAATAGCATTGAAAAAATTGCGAATAATTTTATAGCTAATTTATTTAGAGATATTAATATCTTTGACTACATTGAAGTATATAACACGGTCACGTTTGAAGATGTGCAAAAACGCTTTTTAGATCATTTTAAGATTGATAACATGGCGTTATCAATCATCAGACCACATAAATGAATTGAGAATTGAAAATTGAGAATTATTTGGCACATTGCTAATTCTCAATTTTCCGTTTTCAATTCTCAATTAAATAATTAGGGGGATTATTATGCAACCTATTGTATTTCCGGGGTTAGGATTGAAGTTTTCGATTGATAACATAGCTTTTACGATTTTCGGAATGCCAATTTATTGGTATGGTATTATTATTTCTACAGGTTTTCTGCTTGCACTTTTGTTGGCAATAAGGGAATCAAAAAGAATAGGATTAGATCCTGATATTATTATGGATGTTGTTCTTTTTGGCACTCCGTCGGCAATTATAGGGGCAAGGTTATATTATGTAATTTTTTATGGTAACATTAGTGAATTTTTCCTTATTAGACAAGGTGGGCTTGCAATATATGGAGCCATTATCGGTGCAGTTATTTCTACCTATATTTACTGTAGAATTAAGAAAGTTAATGTCTTAGAAGTCCTCGATGTAGGAGCATTAGGATTGATTATTGCTCAAGCGATAGGCAGATGGGGTAATTTTGTAAACCAGGAGGCATATGGCGGACTTACATCACTTCCTTGGAGAATGGAGATCTATGATATACAGGCACAAGCAAGAATTGCCGTCCATCCTACTTTCTTATATGAGTCAGTATGGAATGTCGCAGGTTTTATACTTTTGCTATGGTACCGTAAAAAGAAAAAGAATGAAGGTGAAGTTTTTTTACTTTATGCACTATGGTATGGCTTAGGGAGGTTTTGGATTGAGGCAATGAGAACAGACAGCCTATATCTAGGTAGTTTTAGAATATCACAGATAATAGCTGCTCTTTCTGTTGCGGCTAGTGCATTTGCAATCTATATGCTCCGTAAGAGAAAGAAAGAAATGCGGCAAGAATGAAGAATTGTGTCGATTTTAAAAATAGTTATAGTAAAATCATACAAAAAATTGTAAAATAAATGTAAAATATTTGTAAACTATAATAAATATAATATATATTGACATATTTTGTATGATGTTGTAGAATGAGTAGGCAACTTATTAATGGGGTGATACTGATGTTAAATGACCAAATTGTTGTCTTGAGAAACAAATTAGATACATTACTGCTAGGCAATGCTGATTACGAGCAGATCTATGCGGTCAGTATAGAATTGGACAAGCTTATTGTACAATATTATGCTCAGAGACGATTAGTGAAAAGATAGCTAGTGAACAAGAGTGTGTATAATTATTATTATAGACTTTAATACAAACTTATTTAATAGCAATATAAAAGATAGGACTGAGTCATTAGTCCTATCTTTTTATTTTTTACTAAAAAGATATTGATTCAATTGGAAAAATAATATAAAATACATCTTAAGTGGTGGAAAGTGGTGGAAAGTGGTGGGGTATTATTCGAGGGAGGTGGGTTTTGGTGTTTATAGGTGAATATCAACATAGTATAGATGCCAAAGGCAGGCTCATTATTCCGTCGAAGTTTCGTGAGGATCTTGGATACAAATTTATTGTTACTAAAGGTCTTGATAACTGTTTGTTTGCATATTCGCAAGAAGAATGGGTAAACCTAGAAACAAAACTAAAGGCGCTGCCACTTACTAGCAAGGATGCTAGAGCGTTTGTTAGATTTTTTTTCTCAGGTGCTACCGAATGTGAGGTGGACAAGCAGGGAAGGGTACTTATCCCTTGCAATTTAAGAGATCATGCTGCGATAGATAAAGATGTGGCAGTTATAGGCGTTTCTACGAGAGTAGAGATTTGGGACAAGGATCGGTGGGCACAATATAATAGTGATGATAATATAAGTGCTGATGAAATAGCAGAAAAGATGGCATTGTTAGGGATATAACGAGATTTAAACCTCGTTGAAATGGTGTGTTGTAATTGCTTGCGCGATTATTTCCGTTATTATAGGAAGGTGACATAATGAATTTTCATCATGTATCAGTGTTGTTGGAAGAAAGCGTGAATGCTTTAAATATAAAACCCGAAGGCACCTATGTTGATGCAACAATGGGTGGAGGGGGTCATTCTTACAAGATGTGTGAAAGTCTCAGTAGTGAAGGCAGGCTTATAGGCATTGATCAGGATAGCAATGCGATTATGGCAGCAGCTCAGAGGTTAAAAGAGCATCAGAGTAAGGTGATTTTCATTAATGACAATTTTAAAAATATAAAAAAGATACTGGAAGATTTAGAAATTGAAGCTATTGATGGTGCTGTGATGGATCTTGGAGTGTCTTCACACCAATTGGACGAAGGTGAAAGAGGTTTCAGTTATCAGCAAGATGCACCTTTGGATATGCGGATGGATAGGAGAAACACGCTTACAGCTCAAGAGATAGTAAATCATTATTCTGAAGAAGAGATAACTAAAATTATCTTTGAATATGGAGAGGAAAGATGGGCCAAAAGGATAGCCTATTTTATTGTTCAGTGCAGACAAATAGAGCCTATTAAGACGACAGGTGAATTAGTAGAGGTTATAAAGAAGGCTGTT
Organism: Clostridia bacterium; assembly: GCA_050251575.1. Lineage (GTDB taxonomy): Bacteria > Bacillota > Clostridia > SK-Y3 > SK-Y3 > X23. The sequence goes on along the minus strand of JBFWMP010000063.1, from coordinate 9,800 downwards.
CCGGCAGGAGCAAGAAAAGATGGACCTCATCCGGCAAAGAGAACCTTTCAGGCCATCCGGATTGCAGTGAATGATGAATTGGGTATTCTAGAAAATACGATTAAAGATTTCGTAGAGATGCTGAATAGAGGTGGAAGGCTGGCAATCATTACATTTCATTCTCTGGAAGATAGGATTGTAAAACAGACGTTTAACAGCTTAGGCAGAGGATGTGAGTGTCCTCCCCAGTTTCCTATATGTGTATGTAATAAGAAGCCTACTGTTAAAATTATAAATAGGAAGCCTTTTACTCCTTCTGAACAGGAATTAGATGAAAATCCAAGATCAAGAAGTTCGAAGCTTAGAGTGATACAAAAAATATGATAGTCATATAGATTGTGAGGTCGATGATTTTGTTGGCAGCAAATAAGAGCAGTAATGCATATCAATTTCAAGAGCAAAACGACTATATTCCAGATTATGAGCCTCGTGAAAAACAGCGAGAGTCTATTAAGCCGCAGCCGAAAGTTAAAGCTGTTGGGAAGCTTAAAACTATTTCAGGAATATTTATTTGTTTTGCAATTGCATTCTGTATTTTGTTAAGATATGTTTCTATAACTGAAGCGAGCAATAAAATTGATGGATATAAGAGACAATTAAGTGATATTCAGAGAGTGAATGAGCAAATGCAGGTAGAAATTGACCGATCTATTGACTTAAAAAAAGTAGAGGAAATAGCACGTACCAAATTGGAAATGAGGAAACCGGAAAAATATCAGATTGTATATGTAAAATTGGATAGAAGTGATTATGCAGAAATTGTGGAACTGCAAGAGCATAAGCTTCAAAATAGAAATATTACAAGGATTGTTAATGCAATCAGTAATGTTTTGGAATATTTAAATTAAGATTGTATTATATATATAAAGATATGATTATAATGTGGGGGGTGAGGAGTGGGGAGCAGATTACTCCAAACTTCCTGCTCCTGCCCCCGCCTTTGAAAGGTGGGGTTATTTTTTGGCTGCGCCAAATTTATCAATAAAAAAGAGGATATTGTTTTTACTTGGATTTTTCACTTTGGTATCTCTAGGGTTGATTATAAGAACCGGATGGTGGCAGATATATGAAGGAGAAAAACTCCAAAAAGAAGCAATAGAACAGCAAACCAGAGATAGAATTATAAATTCAAAGAGAGGCACTATTCTGGATAGGAATGGAAAGCCGCTTGCGGTAAGCGCATCTGTTCAAACGGTAAGTGCGATTCCAAATGAAATAAAAAAGGCAGGCAACGCGGAAGAAGTTGCTGCAAAGCTTTCTCAAATACTCGATATGAATTATGATGACCTATACAAAAGAATTACAAAAAATAGTGCTTATGAAATTGTTAAGAGAAAAATCGAAAAGGTTCAGGAAGATGAGATCAGAAAATTAGATTTTAAGGGCATTCATTTGGATGAGGACTCTAAAAGATATTATCCTTATGGCAATTTTGCTTCTCATATTATTGGTGCTACCGGTGTTGATAATCAAGGATTATTTGGGCTAGAAGCAAAGTATGATAAATATTTGAAGGGCTTGCCGGGAAGAATTGAATCAGCTAAGGATGCCAGGGGAACTGAAATGCCCTATCAATATGAACGATATATTAATCCTGAAGATGGTGCTAATCTTATTCTAACTATAGATGAAGCAATCCAGCACTTTGCTGAAAAGCATTTGGAAACAGCCTTAATTGACAATAAAGTTGTCAATGGTGCTGCAGCGATTATTATGGACCCCAGGACGGGCGATATTCTTGCCATGGCGGTTAAACCGGATTTTGATTTAAATAATCCATTTAAAATAATGGATGAAACAGTGCAAGGTGAATTAGAAAAACTCAGCGGTGAGGAGTTTACAGAGAGATACTCAGCTGAACTCGGGAAAATGTGGAGGAATAAAGCTGTGGTTGACAGCTATGAGCCAGGGTCAACTTTTAAGATTATTACATCAGCCATAGGTCTGGAAGAAAAGGTAGTAAAACCGACTGATCAATTTACTGATATTGGTTATTATGTGGTTGGGGGGAGAAGGATTAAGTGTTGGAGGTCTGATAGACCTCATGGACTTCAGACATTTGTCCAAGGCGTTCAAAATTCATGTAATCCCGTTTTTATAGAAACTGCATTGAGGATAGGTGGTGACACCTTCTATAAGTATATCAAAGGATTTGGTTTCCTAGAAAAGACAGGGATCGATTTCGATGGTGAAACAGCAGGAATATTTCATAAGCCTAAAGCGTTCAATGAGCTAGAGTTAGCTACAGCTTCATTCGGGCAGGGTTTTCAGATAACACCTTTGCAAATGATATCTGCTGTATCTGCGGTAGCAAATGACGGACTGCTGTTAAAGCCCAGGCTTGTCAAGCAAATAGCCGACCAGAATGGGAATGTAATTAAAACCTTTGACCCGGAAGTAGTAAGGCAGGTGATTTCTAAGGAAACATCAGCAACGCTCAGAGGAATCTTAGAGAGTGTAGTTTCAGAAGGCACAGGTGGGAATGCTTATATAAAGGGGTATCGTGTAGCCGGAAAGACAGGAACATCAGAAAAGCTTCCGAGAGGAACCAATAATTATATTGCTTCATTTGTCGGATTTGCGCCCGCTGACGACCCTAAGGTAGTTTGTCTTGTTATTTTGGATGACCCTAAAGGTGATTCCTATTTTGGCGGTGTCATTGCTGCACCGGTTGTAGGAAAGATTCTTGATGATACACTGAGATATTTGGAGGTAGAACCTAAGTTTACAGAGGAAGAATTATCAACAATGGAAGTGAGTGTACCGGAAGTAAGAGATATGGAAATAAAAGAGGCACAAAAAAGATTAAAGGATACGAATTTAAAATATAAAATAGAGGGCAGTGGAAATATTATTGTTAATCAAACGCCTAAACCCGGAGCCAAGTTACAAGAAAACTCTCTGGTTATTTTGTATACTGAGGGTACGCAGGCAGTTAGTAACATCACAGTACCTAATGTAGTCAATAAATCTGTATTAGAAGCAAATCAGATATTAATTGATAAGGGGCTAAATATTAAGATTAGCGGTTCAGGCATTGCCATTAAGCAGGAGCCGGCTGTAGATGCATTAGTGCATCCGGGAACGGTGGTCAATGTTGAGTTTAGACTTACAGACGTAGATTAAATCAATTTTCCATTCTAAATTATTTTAGCGGGGAGGATTTTTATGAAGTTAAAAGAGTTGTTAAAGGGTGTAGAGATAGAATTAATCCCTGAATATGAAAATATTGAAATCAGCGGCATTGCATATGATTCCAGAAAAGTGGAGAATGATAATTTATTCATTTGTATAAAAGGGTTTAAGGCAGACGGTCATGACTTTATTTCCCAGGCAATTAAGAATGGTGCTGCTGCAATTATTGTTGAAAAAGAAATAAGTTCTTTGTCAGCACCCCAAATAAAAGTGAATAATTCTCGTGAAGTGCTGGCACTGGTCGCAGCTGCTTTTTATAATCATCCTTCCTCTAAGTTCAAGTTGGTAGGAATTACAGGTACCAATGGGAAAACCACTACTACCTATCTAATAAAGACGATTTTAGAGCAGCAGGGAAGCAAAGTTGGTTTAATCGGTACTAATCAAAATATGATTGGGAATGAGGTATTACCTGCAGAAAGAACAACGCCCGAGTCTTTAGAGCTCCAAAAATTATTTGCTGATATGGCAGAAGAGAAGGTTGACTATGTTGTCATGGAAGTATCTTCACACTCCTTGGAACTGTACAGAACAGAGGGCTGCAACTTTGAGGTAGGTGTTTTCACCAATATTACTCAGGATCATTTGGATTTTCATATAACAATGGAGAATTATTTAAAAGCAAAAACTAAGCTTTTTCAACGCTGCAAAATAGGTATTATTAATGCAGATGATAGAGAAAGTAATTATATATTAGAGCATGGTACTTGTAAGATGATGACCTACAGTATTGAAGAAGATGCAAATATTAAGGCGAATAATATCAAGGTTTCTTCTAAGGGGGTTGAATTTGATATTGTAGCTCCTCAAGGTGAACAATCCATCGAATTAGGCATACCCGGAAAATTTTCGGTTTATAATGCTTTAGGAAGTATTGGAGCTTGCCTGGCTTTAGAAGTAGATCTTCAGTTGATTCAGCAGGGGTTAAGACTTGCAAAGGGTGTACCGGGCAGAGCCCAGGTGGTGGATTTGGGTAAGGATTTTACAGTATTAATTGATTATGCACATACTCCTGACGGGCTTGAAAATATATTAGGTGCAGTAGCAGAGTTTACCCAGGGAAGAGTTATAACGCTCTTTGGCTGTGGTGGTGATCGGGATAGGACCAAACGTCCGATTATGGGCAAAATTGCCGGAGCAATATCTGATTTTTGTGTAGTAACTTCTGACAATCCAAGAACTGAAGATCCAATGCACATTATATACCAAGTGGAAGAAGGATTAAAGTATACAGGCTGTCCATATATTATTATAGAAAATAGACGCCAAGCCATAGAGTATGTTTTAAAAAATGCTAAGAAAGATGATGTAATCGTTTTAGCCGGTAAAGGTCATGAAACCTATCAGGAGATCAATGGAATAAAATATCCTTTTGATGAGAATGAAGTTGTTAAAGAAATACTGAGTAAGATGGATAATTACGAATTTAAAATAGAGTAATGATTCAAACAGTTATTTAATATAGAATAGCTAGGAGCTAGGAGCTAGGAGCTAGGAGCTAGGAGCTAGGAGCTAGGAGCTAGGAGCTAGGAGCTGGGAGTAGGTAGGGGCGACCATTGGTCGCCCGCAAGATAGGCAGGTATATTGGATAAGCCGGGCGACCTAAAGGTCGCCCCTACAGTGCTATTGAAGCATATGTGCATTAATACAAAGGAGTGTGAGCCGTAGTGGAGCCTTTGAAAATAAAAGAAATTGTTGAGGCCACTGAAGGAAAACTAATAAGCGGAAACGAGGATTTTAAAATAACAGAACTTACTACAGACAGCAGAACGATTCAGCAGGGAATGTTCTTTATTCCGTTAAAAGGTGAAAAATTTGACGGACATAATTTTATCGGTAAGGCATTTGAAGATGGTGCTGTGGGGTGTGTCACCGAAAGGGATACGCCAATTAAAAATAATGGTAAATGTATTATAAAAGTAGAAAATACTTTAAAAGCACTCCAGAATATAGCAAGATACTATCGTGAGAAGTTTGACATACCTTTTATATCCGTTACAGGAAGTGTGGGAAAAACATCTACAAAAGATATGATTGCCTGTATTCTTGAACAGAAATATCAAGTTTTAAAGACACTTGGAAATTTTAATAATGAAATCGGCTTACCTCTGACGGTTTTTAGATTATCGAATGCACATGGCATAGCAATCACAGAAATGGGGATGAGCGGATTTGGAGAAATCAGTCGGCTTGTATCCATAGTAAAGCCTGAATGTGCGGTGGTCACGAATATAGGTCTATCCCATATTGAAAAGCTCGGCTCACAACAAAATATTTTAAAAGCAAAGATGGAAGTGTTTGAAGCTTTTGATGAAAAAGGGCTTGCAATCTTAAATGGGGACGACTCTATGTTATTCGCATTAAAGGATAGAATTCCTTTCAGAGTAATATTCTTTGGGATACATAATGAGCAAAACACTTTAAAAGCTTACAATATTTGCAGTTCTGAAGAGTATGGAAGTAAATTTGATATCAAGATTGGGGACAATACATATACTGTAACTATACCTGCTATTGGTGAACATAATATCTATAATGCTTTAGCTGCTATTGCCGTTGGATTGGAGTATAACATAAAAGTAAATGATATTATCCGAGGGATAGCACAATTCAAAGCAGATAAAATGAGGATGGATATCTTTGAGAGCAAAGGGATTAAGGTGGTTAACGACTGTTATAATGCCAGTCCGGCTTCGATGGAGGCGGCATTAAAGGTACTCAGCCAGCTTAAAAATACCGGTAAGAAAATTGCAATCCTGGGTGATATGTTGGAAATGGGTGATTGGGCTTATGAGGCACATAAGAAAGTTGGAAGTGAAGTAGTTAAAAATAGTATTGATTATTTGATGACGATGGGATATAATGGAAAATACATTGCTTTGGGTGCTGTACAGGCAGGGATGCCGAAGGAAATGGTTTGTAGCTTTGAGACAAATGATGAACTTAAAGAATTTATCAGTAGCTTCTTAAAAAGTGGAGATGCAGTGCTTGTAAAAGCTTCTCGCGGAATGAGATTTGAGACAATTACTGAATATATACGAGAGGTGAAGTAATTTGACTAGCATTTTTGCATCGGTTTTATTAACATTTTTTATTTGTATTATTATAGGTCCTATACTCATACCAGCGTTGCGAAAACTTAAATTTGGTCAGAGTATACTTGAGATAGGACCACAATGGCATGCAAAGAAATCCGGAACGCCTACAATGGGTGGAATCATCTTTATTACAGCCATCATTGCAACCACACTTTTGTTTATCAGAGAGTACAAGGTTCTTGTTATACTGGTGACATCCTGTGCGTTTGGTCTTATAGGGTTTATTGATGATTATATTAAAGTGGTGTTAAAGAGAAATCTTGGGCTTACCGCCAGTCAGAAGTTTACAGCGCAAATGATAGTAGCGGTAGCTTTTGCTTTGTTTTTATATCAAACAAGGTTTATTAATGGGGAAATATATATTCCTTTTATATCGGGGATCATTGATTTGGAAAAATGGATATTTATACCTTTTGTGGTATTTGTAATGTTGGGCACAGTCAATAGTGTAAATCTTACTGATGGCTTGGATGGCTTGGCAGCAGGCATTACTATAGTAGTTTCTGCTTTCTTTACCATTATTGCCTTTATATTTAAGGACTATCATGTTGCTGTTTTTACAGCTGCGCTGACTGGAGGATGCATGGGTTTTTTGCTGTTTAATGCTCATCCTGCCAAAGTATTTATGGGAGATACAGGTGCTCTTTTTCTTGGAGGTGCAATTTGTTCTATAGCGATTGTATTAAAAATGCCATTATTCTTAATAATAGTAGGAGGTATCTACCTGATTGAAACTTTATCTGTTATTCTGCAGGTGATATCCTTCAAATTTACCGGTAAGCGCTTATTCAAGATGAGTCCTATCCATCATCATTTTGAAATGATTGGGTGGAAGGAAACAAAGGTTGTAACCGTATTTGTAATTGCAACTATTGTTCTCAGCATTATCGGTTTTTTAGGTATTAATAATGTAATCGCTTTCATACAATAAAGTTAAGAATATATTTTAATACAATGACTTACATGAATCTACACTCATCATTCCCCACTTGTAGAATCAAATAAATTGTTTGATATGCCATTTATATATTACGATCAGAGTAATTATTTTAGTTTTTTAGGAGGTATGCCTTGTGAAAGGCAGAGGTGCTTTTGATTTCGGCTTTTTTATAACAGTTATGATATTGCTTTCCTTCGGATTAATAATGGTTTTCAGTGCCAGCTCAGCTTCTGCCTTTTATGACTATAATGATAGTTATTTTGTTATAAAGAAGCAGTTGCAATGGGCTGTGGTGGGATTATTTGCCATGTTTTTCATGACTAATTTTCATTATAAACGGCTGGAGAAATTGGCTTTTCCATCTTTGCTGGTAAGTATAGTTTTACTTATTGCTGTACTTTTTGTTGGAACAGAGGTAAATGGTGCGCAAAGATGGCTGGGTATCGGAGGATTGTCAGTTCAACCCTCGGAAGTAGCAAAATTTGCGGTTATTGTATTTTTTTCTGCCAGCTTAGCAAAAAAGAAAGACAAGATTAAAAAATTTACGAGTGGTTTATTACCATATTTAATGATTCTAGGGGTTATAGCTGTTTTAGTTATTATAGAACCTCATTTAAGCGGAACGGTTGTTATAATGCTGGTAGGGGTATTGCTGCTGTTTGTTGCAGGTGCAAGGATATTCCACTTTGTTTTATTGTCCATTCCTGCTTTAGCAGTTTTGTCTTACGCAATTTATGACGAGCCTTATAGAATGAGTAGAGTCGTGTCTTTCCTGGATCCGTGGAAATATAAAATGAACGAAGGATGGCAGATTATTCAGTCTTTATATGCTATCGGTTCAGGAGGACTTTTTGGATTAGGGTTAGGAAGAAGCCGTCAGAAGTTTTTATATATTCCTGAGGCACATAACGACTTTATATTTTCAATATTATGTGAAGAATTAGGGTTTATTGGAGCAGCGACCGTTTTGATTCTGTTTGTAATCCTTATTTGGAGAGGCATTCGGATTGCATTGAGTGCTCCTGATGCGTTTGGAAGCTTCTTGGCAACCGGCATCATATCACTTATTGCCGTTCAAGTGTTGATAAATATTGCAGTAGTGACTTCTTCGATGCCGGTAACGGGAATGCCATTACCTTTTTTCAGCGCAGGAGGTTCATCATTGGTGTTTATCATGGCGGGGATGGGCATCATTCTAAATATATCAAGATATTCAAATAATAGTAGGGGATGATATGCTTGAAAATTATATTTACCGGGGGAGGCACTGCGGGGCATATTAATCCTGCACTTGCGGTTGCTAAATATATCCGCTCAAGTCATCCTGATTGGGAGATATTATTTATTGGTACACAAGCCGGATTGGAAAAAAAACTTGTTCCTAAAGAAGGCTTCAATATAAAATATATCAGTATTCGAGGATTCAGGAGAAAATTAACCATAGATAACTTGGTTGCTGTGGGTGATATTTTTGTTGGAATGTTACAAGCAAAAAAGATTATATCGGATTTCAAACCTGACATTGTTATAGGCACAGGGGGATATGTATGTGGTCCGGTAATCCTAAATGCATCCATGATGAAGATTCCTACCATCCTTCATGAACAGAACGCAATTCCTGGTGTTACTATTAAGATGCTATCAAGATATGTGGACGCGATTGCTGTAGGATTTCAAGAAAGCAGAAAGTATTTAAAACATGTCAGGAAAGTCATACATACTGGAAATCCTGTTAGACAAGAGTTGATGAATATAGATCAAAATAAGGCCAAGATAAGACTTGGTCTTACTGATAAAAAGGTTATCCTCGTTTTAGGCGGAAGTCTGGGTGCAAAAAAGATTAATGAAATTATGGTAGAATATATAAAAGATATTTGTCATCAAGACAGATTTTATCTGATGTTTGGTACTGGGGACAGTCAATATGAGAAGGTTATAGACGGGTTAAATTACTATGGAGTGGATATAAAGAGCCGCAAGGATATCAAGATATTCCCATACATCCACGACATGGATATTTATGCAGCAGCAGATTTGGTAATTTGCAGATGTGGTGCTATGACTCTTAGTGAAATGACCGTGATGGGCAAACCAACCATTCTTATTCCATATCCCTATGCAGCACATAATCATCAGGAGTATAATGCCAGAGCACTGGAAAATAGGGGTGCAGCAATTGTTTTTACAGAAAACGAGCTGAATTATCTCAAGCTTCGTAATCAAGTTGAGAACTTGCTGAAAGATAACATAATACTCAATAAAATGGGAAAAAATTCTTTTCGCATGGGGATTACAAATGCAACAGAAAAGATATATAATATAATTATTGAACTTCTTGAAAAAAACAACAAGAAGATTAGGAAATAATATTGATGTTTTTTACTCACCACTCCCTACTCACCACTCCCCACTAAACAGTAACACCTTCACATTTGCTTGCATAGTATATAGTGCAGTACATTTTATATTAAGCCAGCAGACGCATGGAGGTGTAGTATATGGATAAGATTGTCATTGCTGGTGGTAAT
>JBFWMP010000062.1:12224-14322 GCA_050251575.1 Clostridia bacterium | reverse complement strand
AATTTTCCCTCTCTCAGGGGCTATATCTTCCCTTAATGCACCACTAGTAGTTATTATATTATGGTCATCCGCATGGCGCAGTACCATTTTAATCACACCGGTTTCTTCTGAGAAAGCCAGTTTTTCTGCTTCTTCTAATGTGACTGCAAGTGTCACTGTCTGGGGAAGCTCCTGTCTCGGTGCTTCTGGTACTTCCTGCAGCTGCCCCATTCCTAAAACTAAAATATCCTGCAGCACAACCTTTGTAACTCTTGGATAAATTATTTTTTGAATGTTATCTTCAATTTCTAATTTGTCCAATGTAACAAGAATATCAATATAATCACCCGGACGGATAAAATCTCCTACTTCAGAAGCTTCATTTACATTCACTGTAATCGCTCTTTCCCCCTCAGGAATATTGTAAGAAAGAAGAAGCTGATCTTCGCTGGCGACTCTATCTTTAAGTATTTGCTCCCCTTCAATCAGTGCTGCTCTTACCCTTTTCCCTATTACATCATTTGAATTGGTAAATGCTTTTAGATTTACAGAGGACTTTTCTACCTTTATTACTTTTATATCATCCGATTTTATTTCAGTTCTGCTATCTATATTTTTTACAGCAACTACTACATCTGAATATTCTATTTGAGTATCAGAAGCTTCAATTTTTCGAATATATGAATATATAAGAAAAGCTGTTATTGCTGCCAATACAATAGCCAAAAATAACACCTTCTTATTCACCCTTTGCATTGAAATTCCTCCTATTCTATCAGCTTTACTGCATACAATCCATAATCTCTGCCACCTATACCACTATCACCCGTAGTCATGCTTTTTATAAAGCGTCCTATTACCTGCATATGCCCGCCACTATCTGATGTCCCTTCAAGCAAGAACATGGCGAAGCCAACGACCTGGACTGAACTTCTGCCGTCTACATCAAGCGAATCTACTATTGGAATAGGAATAATTCTGGCACACGAATCATCATACTGCGCAATGGTACATCTTGGTGCATGATTACATTGGTTCATCAAGTAATCCACACCTTCTTCTGTAGGATTAGGCATATTTCCTGTCTCCGTATCAACCCAATCTCCAACTTTCAACTTCCCCGTATGCCCATATTTAATGTTGTTTCTATAGTTACTTGCTCCTGTCGCTCCTAGTGCAACCGGTCCAAAATTACCATGGTAGCCTTCTTCTACACCGTGCTTAAGTACATACTGTTCACCATATTGGAACGGAAAATCTTCAACTGCAAACGGCCGTACACCTGTCATCCCTGTAACCGGAAATGCTGCGGCTTTTGCTTTCGCATCCACTAACGTATTGTCAAATCCTAGTATCCTGGCAAAGAAGAAATCAACCTGCTCCTTGGCTTCTATTTGCACAGTTCGCATGCTGCTTGAAACAGTAATCACTACATCTTCTTCATCAAACCCATTCTTTTCGATATACTCCAGTGCTGTGGCTTTTGCATTCTGTTCACTGACAGTAATGTCCTGAACTGCTGCCAGAACAGCTGCATCTACGGCATTTGATAACTTCTGCTTCTGAATATAGGTTAGTCCGACATCGGTAACCAATGCTACCATCCCCAGAATAGCCACCATTCCAGCCGATACTATGATCAATCCTGCTCCTTGCTGCTGACTTAATATCCCTTTAATAAAGATCATCGGTTTTAGAAATAATCTTATTACATTATTGATACATCTCATTGATCTACCTCTTTCTTATTCCATTCTCATCACCGATTTTGCACTCAATGGAAATGGATTGGAAATGATGCTGCTGATAAGAGGAGTAAATATTTCCACCTCATAGTCAACTTGGACGGATACCTGCACACCTCTTGTCCGGCCTGTGCTTGACGGAATAATGGATACATGCCTCTGTGCTGCTTCTAAAGTAACCGTGCCGGCATCTATCACATTGATTATCTCTATATCACTTGCACCTACAATAGCATACCGTGCTCCCTCTCTGGATGCGTTTGTGATAATCATATATGCATTAAATATTCTTCCAAACTCAAATATCGAAAAAAGAATCAGTAACAGCAGCGGCAATACCATCGCTGTTTCTACGATGGACTGTCCTTTACTGC
>JBFWMP010000062.1:0-12124 GCA_050251575.1 Clostridia bacterium | reverse complement strand
TTCTGATTTTATTATACAGCCTTGTGTATTTTTTTCATATCCATCCTCAGCACCCTCTTGCATGATGCTTTATTCCCGAAAATGTATCGGGATGGACTCAGCACAACTCAGGACAATAGGACATCAGCACTAGCCCAACCTTATTTTTTTATCCATTCTTGCACATACTATTAATATGGGGTGATGATATGCAACCAATACTGCTGAAAAATGGTCTGATGATTGACGACAAACACAAAAATACGATTAAAAGAGATATCTTGATTGAGGGGAAATCTATTAAAAGTATTGATGAGAAAATAGAAACCGATAAAAATATATTTCATGTAATAGAATTGAAGGAAAAATATATTTTCCCGGGGATGATTGATTGTCATACCCATTTAGGCATCATTGAAGAAGCTGCCGGTAAAATTGGTGTGGATAATAATGAAACTTCTGATCCTGTTACTCCTCACTTAAGAGGAATAGATGCAATAAACCCTCTTGATATTGCTTTTCATGATGCTGTTATATCCGGTGTCACCAGTATAATGAGCGGACCGGGGAGCAATAATGCTGTAGGAGGCTTAAGCATTGCAATTAAAACTCACGGTGCTCTTATAGATAAAATGATTATTAGAAGTCCTATCGGCCTTAAAATAGCTTTAGGGGAGAATCCCATCAGTACATATGGCATCAACAGCAAAGCACCGGTCACCAGGATGGGGACAGCTTCTTTAATCAGAGAATTATTTATGCGTGCACAGGACTATCTTAATCAGAAAGAAAATGGTAATATAAAGGAACGTGATATTAGACTTGAGGCGGTTATCCCTGTCCTGAAAAATGAAATCTCTTTACGGGCGCACGCACATAGAGCGGATGATATAGTGACAGCTATACGTATAGCAGAGGAATTTGGTATACATAAGTTAGTGATAGAGCATGGTACAGAAGCAAATTTAGTAAAAGAGTATTTGAAAGAAAAAGGCATATCCGTTGCTGTTGGTCCTATGCTTACACCGCGCGCAAAAATGGAGCTTAAGAGGAGACATTACAGTACCATAGTAGAATTAGCCGAAGCAGGTGTTAAAATGGCACTAATTACAGACCATCCGTATAATTTAATAGACCAACTGAGAACCGTAGCTATCATTGCAGTATCGGAAGGATTAAGTCAAATGGATGCAATCAAAAGCATTACTACAAATCCAGCAGAAATACTGGAATGCGCCGATAGAATTGGGAAGCTGGAAGAAGGCTATGATGCCGATATCGTTGTTTATGACGGGTATCCGCTTGATATTAATACTAAGGTTTTGATGACCATGATTAGCGGAGAGATTGTATATCAGCGGAATAGGTAAGCACAGAAGCAGAAACAGGGACTTATCTGGTGAAACCATACAAGTCCCTGTTCCTGCTTCTACTATCTCATTCCATACATCTGATTTCTTAAGCCGGTGAATAAACGGTACATATACTCTTGCTCCTGAGTAATATGTCCGACAAGTGTCTGCCATACCGCATTTTCTTTTCCGTGATTCTGTACCTGCCTTAAGACATTAATAAAGTTCATATCATACTGCAAAAAAGTCTCTACAAGGGCGCGAACCTGCATCATTTGAGGATTAGGCATCCATCCCATTCCTCCATATGGCTGCTGAGCCATCAATTGCTTTACTGTCCTATGCAGTGATTCAAATTGTTCATTTACTTTGTCCAAACTTGCTACCAAATCATTAGGCAAATTAATGTTGCTTAGTTTTGCTACATTTTTAAGAAATATAGGATGCTCCTTGGAAATTTCCGTCCACATATCTAACTCTCTTATTACACACATCGTGTCAGTTAACATTGTATAACAATACATAAAAAAACACCTCCCTACACCATCATATGAGGAAGGTATTATTTATGTTACTTCAATAATTGTGAAGCCTTTAGTATCGCAATAATACTTTTAGCATCTTTTACTTCTCCCTGCATCACCATATCAACTAACTTAGCCAATGGAATTATTTCAGTTTCCACGAATTCATCCTCATCAAGTTTTACTTGTCCCTTACAAAGACCTGTAGCCATATATAGGTATAAGACCTCGTTAGTAAAAGCAGGCGTTGGGTAAAATGACCCAAGGGATTGTATATTATGCGCTTTATATCCTGTTTCTTCTTCCAGCTCACGAACTCCACACTGAAGAGGATCCTCCCCTTCTTTCAATTTTCCGGCAGGAATCTCAAGACAAATATCTTCAATAGGCTTGCGGAATTGTTTAACCATAATCACTTCCATATTATTCGTAACAGGAATGATACCCACTCCTCCGGCGTGTTCCACGATTTCACGTGTTGAGACATTCCCATTAGGAAGCTCTACAGTATCTACTCTTAAATTCAAAATCTTACCCGAGAAAATCTTTTCACTTTTTATTGTCTTTTCTGTAAAGTCCATCATAACTATTATTTGCCTCCATATAATATTCTTATCAAATATTATATCTTGAATCTATTGCATTATCCAGCAAAAAAAGAATAAAATATATAGTAGCTGTTCATTGTTCACAGTTTACGGTTCACAATTCACGGTGTAGCTTCTGTATGCTGTCAATGTAGCCTGTATACTGTAGCGCATTAATTTAGTTACTAAAAAGGAGTCGTGACGCAATGAATTTCGACAGTTATATTGACAAGATACGTGATAAAATTATTAGTTCTACCCAGGAAATTATACGTATCCCTAGTATAGAAAAAGAAGCAATGCCGGGCAAACCTTTCGGGAAGGATGTTCATGAGGCATTGGAATATATGCTTGAATTAGGACGTTCAATGGGTTTTAAAACGAAAAATATCGATGGATACATTGGATATATTGAATTTGGTGAAGGTGATGAATTAGTAGGAATACTTGCACACCTAGATGTTGTGCCGGAAGGAACCGGATGGACTTACCCGCCTTACGCGGCAGAAATTCACGATAACAGAATATATGGAAGAGGTGCGATTGATGATAAAGGTCCTGCTGTAGCGGCATTATATGCGATGAAAGCGGTAAAAGACAGCGGTATAAAGCTTGGCAAAAGGATACGCCTTATATTAGGACTGGACGAAGAAAGTGGCTGGGGATGCATTCAACGCTATAAGCAGACCGAAGAAATTCCCCATTATGCTTTTACACCCGATGGAGATTATCCTGTAATACATGCAGAAAAAGGGATTGTAAATTATAAACTTTCCATGTCATTTCACGATTCAGATCCTGCCTTTAGAATCATTAAAATCAAAGGCGGACACAGACCTAATATGGTTCCTGATTTCTGCGAAGCACAAATTGAACTGCCCTTATCACTAATAGAAGATGTTATAAATAGCTTAAAGCAGCATATTGAATCCAAACAATTGAATATAGAGCTATCTCTCGAAGGAAAGTCTGTGATACTTAAGTCACACGGAAAATCATCCCATGGCAGCACTCCTGACAAAGGCATTAATGCCATTTCACAGTTAATGGTCATTTTGCATGAGTGTATGAAATCTGTGGGGAATGAGAATCCCTTCATTAAGTTCTATTATGACTGCATTGGGATGGAGACAAACGGAAAATCTGTGGGATGCTCCTTGGAAGATAAAATATCAGGAAGACTGACTTTTAATATAGGGTTACTCGATGTTGATTCAAATTATGGCGAGACAGTTACCAATATCCGCTATCCTGTTACATTTACAGAAGAAGAGATAAGTAAAAAAATTTTTAACGCACTTCAGCCTTATAAGTTAAATATGGAAAAGATAGACGACCAAGCTCCTTTACTTGTATCAAAAGATCATCCTTTGGTGCAGAAACTTATCAAGGTTTATCGAGAGGTTACCGGCGATGCTTCTGAACCACTCTCTATCGGTGGCGGCACCTATGCTCGCGCGTTTGAAAATGCAGTAGCTTTTGGTGCATCTTTCCCCGGTGAGCCCGAGCTGGCTCATGAGAAAGATGAGTATATTTCAATCGATTCTCTAATTAAAAATGCTAAAATATTCGCAAGAGCGATTTATGAATTGGCAAAATAAATAGAAAGCAGCGGCAGATGCCGCTGCTTTCTATTTATTTAAATAATCTTTGACTTATCTTATTGATATTATATATCACTTCTTCGTAATCCACTGTCTTAAATTCACCTTTTTCCATCACAATCTTACCATCAATTAACACTGTTTCAACATCCCCTGCCTGTGCAGAATACGAGAGATTTGCAACAATATTATTCATCGGATAAAAATGAGGCTTATTGGTGTTTATAATCGTCAAGTCTGCCTTCATACCAACTTTTATCATTCCTACATCTTTGCTTAAAGCTAACGCTGCAGAAGCATTCACGGTAGCCATTTTCAACGCCTGATATGCATTAATAAGCGTAGGTTCTCGTTCTACTCCTTTACTAATAAGCGCTGCAAGTTGAATCTCTTCAAACATATTCAAATTGTTATTACTGGATGCACCATCAGTCCCTAATGCAATATTGATTCCTTTGTCCATCATACGCTTGATAGGTGCAATACCACTTCCAAGTTTAAGATTGCTTCCTGGATTGTATACTACACTCACATTATTCTCTGCTAAAATATCCATGTCTTCTTCGGATATATGAACACAATGTGCTGCAAGAGTATTTTTCTTAAATAACCCCAGATCATACATATGTCGTATAGGTGTTTTTCCATACTTCTCGATACATTCCTGATTTTCTTTTAATGTTTCAGATAAATGTGTGTGGATACCTGTCCCCAGCTTATGAGCCAATTGGGTTACATCTTCCAGATAATCCGGTACACAGGTATAAACTGAATGTGGTCCCAAATATACTTTAATTCTGCCATCACATTCTCCATCCCAATCCTTGAACAATTGCTCATTTTCAAGCAGTCTTTTGTCTTCAGTAGCATCAAAATCAGAATCAAAGCACTGCAATCCTCTAGATAGATTTGCACGTATCCCTGCCTTGCTTACTGCAGTTGCAACTTTATTCATATAATAATACATATCGGCGAAACAGGTAACACCAGATCTGATCATTTCCATGATACCAAGCATAGACGCCCAATAGATATCTTCTTCGGCAAGCTGATCTTCAATGGGAAAAATTCTATCAAATAACCATTCCTGCAAAGGAAGATCATCCGCATAGCTTCTGAGTAAAACCATGGGTGTATGCGTATGAGCATTTATTAATCCCGGTAAAACTACTCTACCTTTCCCTTCAATAATTACCTGCGGCAAGAAATCTTTAGGTAGTTGCTCACCCACATAAGTGATTTTATCATCAACAATAGTGATATATCCATTTTGAATGATTTTATCTTCATTTTCCATAGTCACAATGGCTGCATTTTTAATAAGTGTATTCATATCAAGCCTGATTTTTAAAACCATGCAAAATCAGGCTTAGTCACTTCCTTTCTTTTTATAAGTTGATCTGCAATCTTCCATTTGTTCCACTCTCTATTTCTTTCAAAAACTATTCTTATATTCTATAAATAGTTTTTGAAATATCTTTTGTAATACACATTCTATTAAAAATTGCCTGGATAGTCAACATGCTATGAAAACAGACAGCTCTGACGAGCAAAAATATTTATAACTGTATTTGATTATCTAAACTGGCGTTATGTCATGTAGAGTTTTACTATATAATTGATTTTATTTTTTGCTGTGAATACTACACCTAATTTAGTCCTATTTTTTGATAAAATTTTCTAAAAGTCTTTTTTTATCACCACCCTGCTAAAATAGTGTTATTAGATGAATCGTATCTGTATACGTTTCACTGTGTTAAGCGTATCCTCAGTATTTGTTAGCGTGCGTGTGCGAAACGATTCTAACAGACATAAGGATATTTCTTTTATGCTCTTTTTTAAATCTCTTATTTTATCCACGCCCTTTTCATATAGCTGCCTTAAAGTATAATTTTAATTGGCATAATAAAAGGAAGAGGCAAAATACTTCTTCCCATCATACAAATCAAACTGTAAAATGTAATTGTTAAGAAAACACAGACAGGAGTGATTTGTATGATAGATATAATTGTAAACGAAAAGGAATTATCATTCAACCGGTTAGAGAAGGAAATTTATACAGCAACCTGCAAGACGGCATGTAATGCACTTTCGTACATTTTAGAAGAGATGGACAAGAAGTTAGCAGTGGAAAGAGATAAATCGGAATGTCGACACAAACGTCGAAGGAAAACAACAATAAAGACACTTATGGGAGAGGTAACTTTCTCACGTGCTATCTACAGGCATCTTGATGATGAAGGTAGAAAGACATTTGTGTTTTTGCTAGACCAATAGTTGAAATTTGATACAATAGGTCTGATATCTACAAATTTAACTGAGAAAGTAGTAGAGAATGCAAGTATAAGCTCTTTTCGTAATGCAGCTAGAAATGCAACTGAACTAACGGGACAAAATATCAGTCATGGCGGTATATGGAATGTGGTTCAGGCTTTAGGTGAGAAAGTGAAAGAAGAAGAAGCTAAACAAGTAAAGGCCGTTGAAAGAGATGAATTATGTGGGCACAAAGAAGTGCCTATCCTTTTTGAAGAAGCAGATTTTGATTTATAGATAAGCTTTATTAGACAAAGCGTTTATGCCGCAAGGTCTATTGATATGTGAGAGCGCCCTCTGGTATAATCTTGGCGGCGAAAAAACGCCGAAAATACAGGCTATTTCCGCCTATCATTGGGAGTCCAGAGGGTGCATGGGTCACCATGTCAATAGAACCGTGGAATAAAAGCGACTGACTTTCGCAAACATTATTATAGAATATTTGTATTGAAAAAAATTGCCAGCATTTACTTGACAGTAACTATAGCTGCCAAATATACCTATCATCTGTGTTATTAAATAATGATTCTTCATAGCATTGTAGTTCATACCGTTAGCATGTTCTATATTGTATCTCTTTGTCTTTTGATTGTTAAAACCCTGATTTTCAATCTTCCACCGGCTCCTGCCAAAACACATTATTTCATCAGCATTTCTTTTGGTTATTCTTATATCGCTTATGAAAACATAGTATTTTTTATCATTGTCATCACTTTCTATATCAGCTTCTATAAGGTTTACAGATCTTTGATTGTAAGTAATATCATTTATCCAGGTACAGTTTTCACTTTTCTCGCCTTTTGCATGCTTCTTTTCTTTAACCTCTTTAAGAATACTGGATTCCTCAGCAACGCTTTTTATACGGCCTTCTTTGAATCTGATGACGTATTTCCATTTGTTTTGCTGCATATCTCAAACACTGGCTCGCAGGCATACAGACAGTCTGCTAATATGCATATTGGAAGCGAGGGATATTTTGTTTTTAAGCTTTACTGCAAGCCTTTTAAATGCGTTCATTTCACAGTCTTGTTTTGTTTAATCAATTATTAAATAGTAAATTAGGAAGCCAAAGAGTAATCTCAGGTATATAAGTAATGAATTGAAGTATAATTACAAGTACTATAATATACGGTACGAATTCTTTTGCAATTCTTTCAAACGGGACTTTTGATATCGACGAAAGCACATATAGTATCATCCCTACCGGAGGTGTCATTAAACCAATCATAAGATTTATCACCATAATAATACCAAAATGTACTGGATCCACTCCAAAACTTATAACAACTGGCAGCATTACCGGAGTTAGAATCATAATTGCTGCAGCAGCTTCCATAAAACATCCTGCGAACAATATTATTATATTTATAATGAATAACATTACGTATTTATTAGAAACTGAAGTAATGAATAGTTCCGATAGTTTCTGAGGTATCTGCGCATGCGCCAAAATCCATCCAAAAAGTGATGCAGTTGCAATAATAAACATAACGGTAACAGTTGTGCCTAGTGTC
The DNA here is from genome assembly GCA_050251575.1 of Clostridia bacterium. Lineage (GTDB taxonomy): Bacteria > Bacillota > Clostridia > SK-Y3 > SK-Y3 > X23. The sequence goes on along the minus strand of JBFWMP010000062.1, from coordinate 4,251 downwards.
TCCTTTAAAAAACCATAAAAATCTTTAATTCTAATAGTCTTATATATAAATCCCAAAGCTGCTGAATATACTACTGCAATGACAGATGCTTCGGTAGGTGTAATTATTCCAGTAAAAATACCTACTATAATAATAATTGGGGTTAAACATGGGAAAAATGCGTATCGTAGTGTTGAAAATAATTCTTTGAATGTAGCTCTTTTTTCTTTTGGATAGTTTCTTTTTTTAGCCATAAAGTATACAAGCATAGACATAGCACCAGCCATAATAAGACCTGGGATAAGACCTCCCATAAATAGTCTTCCGATTGATACACCTGCGGTAACACCAAATACGACTGCTGGAACACTCGGAGGTATAATTGGTCCGATGACGGATGAAGCACCAGTGATAGCCAGACTGAACTCGTCATCAAATCCTGCATCTTTCATAGCTTTTAGTTCTACTGCACCTAAACCTGCCGCATCAGCAACAGCGGAACCAGACATTCCTGCAAAAATGATACTTGCAAGTATGTTCGCATGTCCAAGCCCGCCTGTAAAGTGTCCTACAAGTTTTTGAGCAAAAGCGAATATTCTTTGCGTGATTCCACCCGTATTCATAATTACACCGGCCAGAACAAATCCTGGTATAGCAAGTAGTGGGAAGGAATCAGGACCTGCTAGCATTCTTTGTACAGCAGCAATAGGTGACAACCCCGTTCCAAACATATACACCATACAACTGATGACAAGAGAAAAAGCAACTGGTGTTTTAAGCAATAATAAGAAAACAAAAGTGCCTATTAATAAGAAAGTCATTTTATAAACACCTGCTCTTTCGTAATAGTTTCTTGTATCGTAAGTGTCTTTATCGTATCTATGATTATACGAATAACAATTAACGTACATCCCATAGGGAGTGCTGCCGTAATATAACTCATCGGTATTTTCATGGCTACTGATTCAATCATATGCTGACTAATCATAAATCGAAATCCATAAGGGATAAGATCGATGAAAAAAACTACGCATATTAAATTTACAAATATGCAGGTCACTCTTTGCATTGATTTGGGAAATAAATTAAAAAGTGCTTCCATAGAGATATGACATTGATGTTTTACACCATACCCGGCGCCAATAAAAGTTATCCATATAAAAAGATATCTGGCTGCCTCTTCACTCCAAGTAAGAGGCATATCCAAAACATACCGCGAAAAAATCTGTATCACCATTATAATGAGCATGATTGCCAATAAGATAATACCTACTATTTCTTCGAACCTATCTACTATATTTAAAAACATTTTCTTCATCCCGAAACCTCCTTCTCTCTAAGCTTTTCCATAAGATGTAGGGAGAATTTCTCCCTACATCTAGCCTACTAAACTACTGAACTGCCTTAATTTTTTCAATCAACTTAAGGCCTTCAGCGCCCCATTCACTTTCAAGATTTTTATATGCATATTCATACGTTTGCTCTTCAAAAGCTTTAAGATCAGGTTCAATAACTGTCATTTCACCCGTGTTTCTAAGTCTGTCAATTTCACTAATTTCCATATCGTATATAGTCTGACCTATAATTTTCATATGATCAGCAACTGTGTCCTTTAAAATCTTCTGTAAATCCTCTGGAAGCGATTTCAACTTCTTGTCAGAAATAAATACTAAACTTGTCATTTTCATATGACCTGTTAGAATAAGATTTTTCTGAACCTCATTGAATTTATTAGCAAATATAGTTGGAATAGGGTTTTCCTGTCCATCTACTACTCCCTGTTGAAGTGCAAGATATACTTCCGATACGGACATAGGTGTAGGATCTGCCCCCATGCCTCTTCCAGCTGCCAAACTTATTGGATTATCGGGCACACGAAGTTTTAGTCCTTTCATATCGTCAGGTGTATTTACAGCAACATTACCCGTTGTAACATGTCTTGTACCATAATACATTACACCAAGCACATGAATGTTGGTCTTTTCTGCGAGTTCTTCCCAAAGCTCTGCCCCTATAGGTCCATTAAGTACTTTCTCAATATGATCTTTATCCCGGAGCAAATAAGGCAAATCAAATACCATTACTTTTTTTAATCTCCTACCTACCTCTGCAGGCTGTGCTTGGCCGATGTCTAACGTATCATTGACAACAGCATCTGTTGTTTCCTTATTACTTCCAAGTTGACTTGCAGGATAATCCTCCAAAATAAGTCTTCCGCCAGACCTTTTCTTAAGATCTTCCCCCATTTTCTTAACTCCCGCTGTGAAAGGATGAGTCAATGCATCACAATGCGCCATTTTCAAAACAATAGGTTTAACTACTTCTTTCTTTGCCTCTTCCTTCTGCACGGGTGTTGACAGCTTATCTACTTTCTTACTACCACATCCTACCAGAGTTAATGGTATTGCCAAGCATAAAGCTAGTAGTAAAACAGACACTCTTCTTTTCATTCTAATCCCCCATTTCAATATATTATTATTTGCAGACCCCATTACATGGGATAATTGCCCAAAAATAACTTTATCAGCCGACTGCTATTAGAAAAGTAGGTTAGTGAACGTTTTCTTAATGGATGTATGCTTACTGACTTATGATATTACTTAATTTTCAACATAGGACAAGATAATAAATGAAAGAATAACTATGAAATGTTTTTGATTTTAATTTATTATATCATAACAGGATATCATCTTCTCTTTTATTGTTTGGATTTCGTTTCCACTAAAATCCTACAGTAATTTTACGCTTAGGAAACACCATTACTGTCTTTTAGTTAAGTCTGTTAAGGTAACAGCACTCGAAACTACAAGATAGCATTGCTGTTGCCTTAACTTTTTTTAGATAAGAATTACCCTTATTTATTAAATGAAGCAATAACTTGATCAATTTGTTCTTGTGTCAGTTCATAAAAGTCCCCATCATCAATAACCTTGTTATACATATGGTAGTACCAAATATCAAATCCAGGGGTGTTAAATATCCATCCCTCCTGAGCAGGTCTAACAGTAACATCAGGATTGAATTTCCAGCAGATATCAAACATCTTTTCAGGATGTCCTAGCAGATATACAATCTTACCTGTGTATACTCCATGTACATCGTATACGCATGGAACAACCTTTTCTACTGTCCAGCCTATCTTAGCAAGGGCTTCATTTGCATAGAGCTCCATAATCTTAGGATCAAAGCTTATTTCAACATTAGAATGTGGGTGAGTAACATCTGGATTGACAACAAATGCAAGAGTATCTTTCCAATGTTTTGAGAGGAAGTAATCTTTAATCTCTTGGACTTCACGAGGACCTACTGTCTTAAACGTAAACTTACTCATAAATTCATCCTGATATTTCTTACCCCAAGATAAAAGGTTTGACCCATGCTCTGCTTCCTTAGCATCTCCAGGCATTGGAGCCAATACTACATCAGGATTAAAACGGAAGAACCAGTCAAAATGCACCTGTCCAAATGGATGAATCCCGTGAAGACCTCCTTGTTTCGGTTTTGGTGACTGAGGGTCGATCACTCTGTCAAGCGGCATTCCTTTTGATTTAAAATATGCAGCCACGATTGGATGAAGACAGCTTGGATGAACAGAACTATCAAAATATACATGAGCATGATAGACTTCCTCATCTTCATGAGTAAGATGATCCTTCATAAATGAAGTCCACTGTTCGCCATTAAAGTAGTCGATAATTCCTTGTACATAATCTTTTTTTGCCATTTTTACACGACCTCCACTTTTTTATTTTTATATTGCTATTAACTATTTAGTTTTTTTGCGTACTTCAACACCAGCTACCTTTTCAAATACTTTAATTATCGCCGATGCATCTTCTCTACCATGTCCCATAGCATTAGCCCAAATAAATACTTCTCGACATATTGCTGAAGTATAAAGCGGTACATTTAATTCCTTGCCTGTTTTTAAGCATATATCAATATCCTTAATCTGAATATCTAAAGCTCCTCTATTACTGAAGTCCCCTTCAAGAATGGTAGGCATCTTTTGTTCAAACATCCAACAGTTTCCTGCACTTTTTCTGATTACTTCATACATAATTTCAGGATCTGCACCTGCTTTTGTACCAAGAACCATTGCCTCTGCTATCGCTACAAGGTGTACTGTAACAAGAAGCTGATTAGCTGCCTTAACAACCTGACCAAGACCAATCTCATTTCCAACTTTCGTAGTGTTCGTACCTACCGCAACTAAAGCATCTTTACATTCTTCAAACACTTCATCAGTTCCGCTAACCATTAAAACTAATG
>JBFWMP010000061.1:10119-14546 GCA_050251575.1 Clostridia bacterium | reverse complement strand
AAAGGCAGCTTTATTCAGCTGCTCTTTTCCATTTGCTCTCCAAAACTGTTTTTGCATTCTCTACCTGTTCCGTGCCCGGAGATTCTACTCCATGCAGCGCATATTTTTGATCTAAATTTTCCCACTTATATTCACCCATGGAATGGTATGGAAGCACTTCAATCTTCTCAACATTATGTAGTAGTCCGATAAAATCTGCTGCTAGAGAAAGATCATCTTCTCCGTCAGTATATCCAGGAAGCAATACATACCGAATCCAGACAGGTATACTTTTCTCGGAAAGATGGCGGGCAAAAGCCTGTATCTTTTCATTGCCGACACCGGTAAGTACCTTATGCTTTTCATTAATAGCCTGTTTAATATCCAATAATACCAAATCCGTATATTGCAACAGCTCTTCTACCTTCTCAATATCCACAAATCCGGAGGTATCCAATGCAGTATGAATACCTTCTTCTTTGCATCGTTTAAATAACTCTGTTACAAACTGTGCTTGCAGTGTCGGCTCACCGCCGGTAACCGTAATACCGCCGCCGGAAAATTGAATAAATTCCATATATTCTTTTAAATCTTTTATAATTTCATCCACCGTAATCTCTGTCCCTCTCTTCGGATCCCATGTATCTCTGTTATGACAGTAGAGACATCGAAGAGGGCAGCCCTGCATAAATACAATAAACCGGATTCCCGGTCCGTCAACGGTACCAAAGGTTTCGATGGAATGTATTCTGCCTATGATTGGTTCAGTCATATAAGTCACCTCTTTTTAGTAGGGAGTGGAGAGTGAGGAGGGGGGAGAAAAGCTCCTCTCAAGATAAGAATATCTATTTCTCTCCGCTCACTTTAATAATTATTCATATGCAAACTATTCCTTTACATTATGAAAATAAGCTATCCGTAGAGCTCAATGAAATACTAATACTGTCGAAAATCAATGCTCCCCACTATCCACTCCTCACTCCCCACTTATTTATATCTTCTGATGGAATGTTCTGTGTATTACATCCAACTGCTGCTCTCTGGTCAGTTTAATAAAATTCACTGCATAACCTGATACTCTTATCGTAAGCTGCGGATATTTCTCTGGATGCTCCATTGCGTCTAACAACATCTCTTTTTCAAATACATTCACATTAATATGATGTCCACCCTTGCTGAAATATCCATCAAGTAATGCCTTCAGGTTATTTATTCTTTCTTCTTTGTCCTTCCCCAAAGCTTTCGGAATAATGGAGAAGGTATAGGAAATGCCATCCTGTGCGTATTCATATGGAAGCTTGGCAATAGAGCTCAATACCGCCAAAGCACCCTTTACATCCCTACCGTGCATTGGGTTCGCTCCGGGTGCAAGCGGCTCGCCTGCTTTTCTGCCGTCCGGTGTATTTCCTGTTTTCTGCCCATAAACAACATTGGAAGTAATGGTAAGTATGGACAATGTAGGCATAGACTCTCTATAAGTCCGCTGTTTTCTAAGCTTATTCATAAACATTTTTACTATATCTGTTGCAATACTATCTACGCGCTCATCATTGTTTCCAAACTTAGGATAATCTCCTTCAATTTCATAGTCTATCACAAGTCCTTCTTCATTTCTAATAGTTTTTACTTTTGCATACTTTATTGCACTAAATGAATCTACTACTACCGATAAGCCGGCGATACCACAAGCCATCGTTCTAAGAACTTCTCTATCATGCAATGCCATCTGAATCCTTTCATAGGCATATTTATCATGCATATAATGAATCAGATTCAAGGTATTCATATATAACCTTGCAAGCCAATTCAAAGTGGTGTCGAAATTTTCCATTACCTCATTATAATCAAGATATTCAGCTTTTACAGCATAGAATTTGGGTCCTACCTGAATCCCTGTCATCTCATCTCTTCCACCATTGATAGCATATAACAGAGCTTTTGCAAGATTACATCTCGCTCCAAAAAATTGCATCTGTTTTCCTAATCGCATAGCCGATACGCAGCAGGCAATGCCATAATCATCTCCATAATGACGTCTCATAATATCGTCACTCTCATATTGAATAGAGCTTGTATCGATAGAAACCTTTGTACAAAATTTCTTGAAATTATCCGGTAGATTTACAGACCACAAAACAGTCATATTAGGCTCTGGTGCAGAACCCAAATTATATAAGGTATTTAAAAATCTAAAGGATGTTTTTGTCACTAAGGTTCTTCCATCAAGGCTCATACCACCGATACATTCAGTTACCCATGTTGGATCCCCACTAAACAACTTGTCATATTCCGGAGTACGTAAAAATCTTACGATTCTGAGCTTAATTACAAATTGGTCAATCAGTTCCTGAGCTTCTTCCTCCGTTAACTTACCTTCTTTTATATCTTTTTCAATATAGATATCAAGAAAAGTAGAAACTCTCCCCAGGCTCATTGCAGCACCATTCTGCTCCTTAACCGCTGCAAGATAGGCAAAATAGAGCCACTGCACTGCTTCTCTTGCATTTGCCGCAGGCATGGAGATATCGAACCCGTAATAACTTGCCATCTTTTTCAGCTCATGCAATGATTTGATCTGTTCAGATACTTCTTCTCTCTCTCTCGTTGCCTTTTCATCAAAAAAGTCATATTCCATCATGATTTTTTCTTCTTCTTTTTCCTTGATAAGAAAATCGATACCATATAAAGCCACTCTGCGATAATCTCCTATAATTCTACCTCGACCGTAAGCATCAGGCAACCCTGTGATAATCCCTGCTTTCTTCGCTCTTCTCATCTCGGGAGTATATACATCAAAAACTCCCTCATTATGTGTCTTTCTAAACTTTGTAAAAATCTCAACGATATCTGCATCTATCTCATCCCCATATGCTTCTACACCTTTTTGAACCATTCTTATTCCGCCAAATGGCATAATAGCTCTTTTCAAAGGTTCATCGGTCTGCAAACCGACTACAGTTTCATTTTCCTTATCAATATATCCGGAATCATGAGCAGTAATTGTAGAAATAGTATGCACATCCACTCCCAGCGTGCCACCCTTTTTTCTTTCCTCTTCTAACAATCGTGTTATACGATCCCATACTTTACGGGTATTTTCACTGCACCCACTAAGAAAGCCCTCATCTCCTTCATAAGGAGTAACATTTTTTATAATAAAATCCCGGACATCTATTTCAGAAGTCCAATTCCCTTTCTTATAATCCTTCCATGCATCCATGTCTTCACCTCTTAATTTCTATTTTTTATTTATCTTTATCTCTACCTGATTAATATATACCCATTTTTTGATAAATAAACCCGTACTATTTGTACTAGCCTTCTTAGTTATTTTTTGATAAAATTATTTTAATTTTACATATAATATTAATTCTTCACAAGACGCATCAAAGGAGGCATAACAATGAAACAAAAGACGAAAGATTCAATTCGACAACTATTATTGCACTTTTTATATGATATTTTAAGACCCTATGTCATTCGCTTTGTCAGACATTTTATTAAGTATCATATACCCTACCTATGCGTCTTAACTGCTGCTTTAATAACGCTAATCCTATTATCTCCTGAAACTATCAACCATGAAAATTATAACGTGGATTTATCAGAAAAGCCTTCTACTATTTCTGCTCCCTCTCCTTCAAATATGAATGGTGGTACTGCCCAACAATATTTCATGACAGATAAATCTATAATATTTGATACCGGCAATGCCTACTGGGACAAACTTACAATTCAAGGCAATGTTCCTGCTCAATATCAATTAACAAGCGAAAATACTCCCTATATTATTGAATTGCCTGAAAACTTTATTAATGAAATAGATACGAGTGAGTTAAATAAAATCATATCAAAATCAATCCTAGGTTTTAGTATTAAAAGTATTTATGATTCCCAGTATATCTATTTAAACTGTGATAAAAACTATCCTCTGCGCATATATATTGATACCATGAATGAAAATATTCTTCATATTGATATTGCAAAGAATGAAAACCCCTATCATTCATTAGTAGTGATAGATCCGGGACACGGAGGCAGCGATCCCGGTGCTATCAATGGGGATATATGTGAAAAGGATATTGTATTAGATATTGCATTAAGGATGGAACATAAACTAAAAGATATCGGTGTAAATACAATCTATACCCGTAACATAGATAAAGAATTATATTATCGATGGATTACCGATTATACAAATTTTTTAAAACCGGATGCCTTTATTTCTATTCATAACAATAGCTATGAGAAACCGGGGCCTAACGGGATAGCAACCTATTATTACACCTCAGAGGACAGTAGCAAAGATCAGATAATCAAATTGGCAACGCTCCTTCAAGATAGCTTGATAAAAGAATTTCCTGATTGGACAGACATGGGGATTGAAAAGAGAGATTACTGGGTAGTGCGAAAAAGTGATTCTCCCGGTGCTCTTATTGAATTTGGAT
>JBFWMP010000061.1:0-10019 GCA_050251575.1 Clostridia bacterium | reverse complement strand
TTGGCAACGCTCCTTCAAGATAGCTTGATAAAAGAATTTCCTGATTGGACAGACATGGGGATTGAAAAGAGAGATTACTGGGTAGTGCGAAAAAGTGATTCTCCCGGTGCTCTTATTGAATTTGGATATATTTCCAATCCTAGTGACCTTGCTAATCTTGTTAAACCTGAAATACGAGAAAAAGCATCCAATGCCATCGTGAGTGGCATCGGAAGCTTTCTAAAAAAAGAATCACCAAAAAAGTAAAACCTCACATATTACAAAATAGGAATAACAACTGAACTTATACAAATAAACAGTACCCAAAAAATAAGATTTATTTTAATCCCCACATCCAGGGGATTTTTGCGTTCTAAGCTTGCGACTGCTAATATCATTCCTGAAAACGGAGATAAAAGAGTATATGAAAAATAACCTATTGAAAATACGGCAGCTAATTGGATTTGCGAAATGGGAATCGCTCCTGCAGAATACGCAATTGAAATCGCCGAAATAGTCAAAATAGGATGAAAACCTATCATGGATAGTGTAAAAATCAAGAGAATAATAAATGGTATAAGAATCGCAGGATTACTAATACCGGTACTTTTAATAATAAGAGGTATATATTTATCTGCTCCTGAACTGCTTAACGCATATCCAAAGAATCCTACCGCAGTAAATAATATTATTTCACTATTCTTCCTTGGAAGAATAGTATTAAAATACTCCTTGAATCCTTCTTTGTATGTCTCTAGTTTTCTTAACAGTACTGCCAATGCAATCGGAAAAATGACAGATGCCAGAGGCACTATTACCAGTATACTCTTGCCCGACAAATACTGAAAACCGATAATAAAGAGTATCAAAAAGACTGCTATACTAATTACCTTCAGCACCCCTTGAAGATCACCCTCAATATTTTCTTCTTTTTGTATGATAATTTCACTCAAGGTCTCATCTTTATGTTTTTGAGTATCTATTTTAGCCAATATAGTACTAATGCTCGTTCCTATCACTGATAAAAGAATACCCACAGGAACGTACGAGTGCCATTCCAACCCTGAATACTGAAGAACAATAGCCATAACCACAAAATTCGGAGCCCATAACTGAGCAAGACAAAAGCCCCTTGTTAATGCCTTATAATATGCTTTTCTTGGGTGTTTTCCGGAAATATTTTCCAAAAGTTTATGTACCATAGGAAAGCTCGCAACATTTAATATAATGCCGAAAAAGTTATTCAGTAATAATGTCAATGTATAAAAGCTAAAGTCAGATTTAATATGCTTCCTGGCAAAACTAGAAATATGAGAACTAAAGTCTTCAAGGCGAAATATTATACTAAGAAGAGGTACGGATAGCAAAAGTACCGTCAGCCCTGCATTTTTCACCAAAGCTTCAGCCCATTCCCCAAGAGAAATTTGACTCTTTATTAATAAATAAGCTCCTGAGATCATCAATATGGATGAAAGGTACTTATTAAAACTCTTTACTTTAGGAAATGAAATCATGAAGAGAATTATTATTATAGGTGCTAAAAGGTTTGTCCATAAGTTTATATGAAAGAAAGAATCTATAAGAAATAATATTATGTAGCATAACATAAAAAAAGGTTTTATCTTTTTTATATAGTTTGTAAGTATCATCAGTATCCTCTTATTCTAATAAAATATTTAAAAACATCTATATTTTATCAGATATCATTATTTAGGTCCAGCTATTCTACATAAAAACATATGATAAAATTATGAATCTACATCCTATCAATACTCTAAAATATCACTTAACCAGAGCTGATATTATAATTTGACATAATAATAAAGTCTTTAGTTGAAATTCAACTAAGACTTTATATCCGTTTCTATTTCACTTCAATTTTCAAGGTAGATTGTTCCTTTATATCTGTAAATGCGAATAGCAAAGTTCGTCTTACATGTCAATCCTGTATAATTTCCACTGCTCCTGACTGTTCCATAATTTCTCTAACTTTAGAAGCCTCATGTTTGGGTGTTTTTACGGCTACTATAATTCCTTCTTTACCTTTTAATCCTTTAATTCCCTGTGCAAATGTCCCCGTATCATTTAACCCATTCCGTTCAGTTTTTATCATTGATACTCCAGCCTCGGTTGCCTGTTCAACACTGTCAAAACTCTGTTCATCTGCGAGATTGCTTATTATCATATCTCCACGATCAAATCCTATATTTCTCAGTGAATCTACAAGTGAGCTTACCTGCTCTTCAATCGGTAATCTAGCTATTAACCGCATGACTATGCACCTCCTTAGATTTAGTATAACCAAAAAAGTGCAAATAATTTAAAATATCTTTACAATTTTATTGGAACTTTTTAAAAATTCATAAGTCCAAATAGTAAAAAGAAAAACAAAAAATAATTAAGAGGTGATTTAAGTGAAAAGGAAAGTAGCACTAATTATGGCAGTATTTATGTTAACAATGTGTCTAGCCCCTACCTTTGCCTTTGCTGAAAGCGATCAAGGTCTGGAAAATGCAATAAAATCCACAAAAGAAAAATTTACTATCCCCAATAATTTTACAGAATTTAACTATAATATATTTACAGAAAATAACAAACCTGTATGGAGCCTTAACTGGAACAGCAAAGAAGGCTTAGACGGAAATATGAGTGTCCGAATTGATAACGCTGGAAACATTCTCAGCTATAATTATTATAAGCCTTACCAATATGAGCAGAGAAAACTTCCAAAGTTCAGTAAACAGGATGCCAAAGTGAAAGCGGAACAATTTATTAAGCATATACATCCGGAAATTGTGTCCCAGCTGAAATACATGGAAAACAATCAGACTACTCTCATGGAACCAACCTATTACTTTAGCTATATTAGATTGGTTAACGGGATTCCTTTCTCCAATGATAATGTTTCTATCGAAGTTAGCCGCGAAACCGGTGAAGTGCAAAGCTTTTATTATCATTGGACCCCTAACCTGACATTCCCAAATGCAGAAAAGGCTATTTCTGTTGAAGAAGCTCAAAAGGCATATAAAGAAAAGCTTGGTTTGAGACTGGTATATAATTATACATATGATGACGAAGTATTAAATACCTATGCATTGTATACTCCAAAATACTTATCCAACTATTATATTGATGCATTAACCGGAGACAAAGTCAATCTTGCTCCTTTCTACTATGGCGGTGGACGTGGAGGATATCCCGGTGATATGGGTATGTACGCCAAAAACGAAAGTAAGGCCGACCAGGCAATACTTTCACCCGAAGAGTTGAACGCTGTTGAAGAAGCATCAAAGCTGATCAGCCTGCAAAGTGCTGAAAAAACTGCCCGAAATTTCAAATCCTTGGAATTGACAAGCGATTTAAAGTTGACCAGTTCCAATCTTACAAGGGATTGGCCTATCAAGCAAGATTTTTCATGGCATCTTTATTTTACAAAAGAGCCTCAAAATAACAATAATGAATATAGGCACTCAAGTATTAGAATTAATGCAAAAACTGGAGAAATTAAAGGATTTTATGTAAATGCCCCCTATAACGGTGATAAAAAGCCAGTATATGACGAAGCTGCCTCAAAAACAGCAGTAGAAAAATTCATCAAAGAACTTCAACCTGCTAAATTTAAAGAAGTGGAGTTTGATGATACTTATAACGGTAATATAATCATTTATAACGATGATGAAAAGCCAACCCAATATAGCTTCAGATATGTAAGAAAGGTAAATGATGCTCTATTCCCGAGCAATTACATCAACGTTACTTATGATGCTGTTAACGGAAAAATTATAAATTACGAGACAGAATGGTACGATATCGAATTTGCATCCATAGATAATGTTATGTCTCTAGATGAAATATATAATAAAATGTTTACTGAAATAGGACTTGAGCTTCAATACAAACTAAAATATACAGATAATACTGCAAAAATAATATACCCTGGTCCTTCTTCAGAAAACGCAGAAGTAAAGCTCGTTTATGCTCCAAATGAAAAGAAACCAATATTGCTTGATGCAAATACAGGAACTGTTCTAAATTATGACGGCAAGCCTTATAAAGAGAACAAGCCTGCGGAATACACCGATATCGACGGACATTTCGCACAGTCTCAAATCAATGTCCTTGCAGAATACGGCATTGCATTTGAAGGAACAAAGTTTAAACCTGAGCAAGATATTACACAAAGAGATTTTCTCCTCCTTCTTTCAAAGACACTGAACTACTATGGAGTATATCCTGTATCCGATGATAACAAGAAAGAAACAGATGAATTATACAGATATTTAATAAGAGAAGGAATCGTAAAAGAAAATGAAAAAACACCCGAATCAAATATCACAAGAGAAGATAGTATAAAATTCCTCATCAGGGCTTTAAGATACGATAAGGTTGCAGATATAAAAGGTATCTTCAATTGTACCTTTAAGGATGTGAAAAATATACATCCTGATTTAGTAGGCTATGTTGCAATAGCCCAAGGATTAAAAATAATTAGTGGAAATGACGGCTATTTTAATCCTAAAAACAAATTAACAAGGGCAGAAGCGGCAGTGCTGATTTATAACTATTTGCAAAGATAACACATAAGCCACGAGATATAGATAAACTGTATCTCGTGGCTTATACTATTCTTAAAAATTATAACGTCTTGGCTTTAGTAATAAATTGTCTGATTTTATCCTTCTTTGCTTCTATAACGAAGTATGCACAAGGGATTACAAACAATGTTAGAATAGATGAAATGAGCATACCAAATATAATTGAGGTAGCCATAGGTGCCCATAATGCTCCGCCGGACCGCGCTAAGGGAATAAGTGAAATAACTGTCGTAATCATTCCTATGATGATAGGACGCAATCTCATCTTGCATGCTTCAACAATAGCTTCTTTTGTGTCATCACTTTCCTTAACCAAAAGTTTAATATAGTCCAACAGTACAATCCCATTATTCACAACGACTCCCATTAGGCTTATTGCCCCTAAAAGAGCCATAAAACCTATAGGATATCCCATCCACTTCAATCCCCATATAACTCCTATAAAAGATAAAGGTATTGTCCCCATGATGATTAGTGGTCCTGTCAAGTCACCAAATTGCATCACTAAAATAAGATAGATAATAGCGATTGCAACAATAGCCGGAATTTTCATAGAATCAAAGGCATCATTGCGTTCTTCATCTTCTCCTCCAAACTCTATAGTGTATCCGTCAGGCAATTCATAGTCCTTTAGAATCTCTTCACAAGATTCTAAAACATTATTTGAACTGTATCCGGTTTCAACAAACATTCCTATAGTAATCGTTCTTTTTGCATTTCTTCTTACTATTTTATTCAAAGAAGATTTCGTTTCTATTTCAGCAATTTGATTTATAGGAATGTTTTTATTTGTAACTTGGGAAGTAAGGAAAATATTGTCTAAAATATCCCTATCTTTCTTTTGTTGATCTGGAATCTTAATGATAATAGGCAGAGAATCCTTTTCTATATTCTCATTTTTAAGCTCCGAAACTTCAAGCCCATTAACAGCCATTCTTACAGTACTCGCAACATCATAGTTTGTAATACCGACCATATTGGATTTCTCTTCATTGATCTCTACATTAAGCTTATAGGAATCATATCCATAATTGTCCTCTAAAATTTTCACGCCCGGCGTATTAAAAACCTTATTCTTTATCTCCTCTGCCATACGTCTGAGTTCTGATGTCTCATTCCCTGATATTCGTATCTGAACAGGATAAGTTACAGGTACTGCAGTCTCGAGCTGCTTTATATTTACTAAAGCACCCGGAACCTTTGCACTTAATTCTTTCTCTATTCTTCCAACTTCACTACGGTCACCATTTACAAGAAATTGCGCTTTGTTAGAAGCCAGATCATTAGGTGTAAATGTGATATAATACTTCAACATACCATCACCTACCTTGCATGCAAAATCACTGACAGACTTATCTTTCTCTAATAAATCCCCTATCATTGCAACTGTTTTTTCAGTTTTTTCTACATCACTTCCGTCTTTTACTGTGACATCAATAACATATTGATCTCTTTCTACAGGTGGAAACAGCTGAACACCTAATGTTGGTATAACTGATAGACTTAAAATGAGTACACCCACAAAAAAAAGTATAATAATACGGGGAGCCTTTAATGCTAAGACAAGAATGCTTCCATAAGTATTAAGTACACCTTTCAAAAACCCATCCACTTTTAATGCTTTTGTTATTTTTACTTTTAAGGACTTACCGTCAATGTTCTTTTCTTTAGGATCCAAAAGCTTGTAGCCTGTAACAGGAATGACCGTTAACGAGGTTATATAAGAGGCTAACAAAGCTAAAGAAACCAAAATCGGTAAGCTTTTTGCAAATTTTCCGGCACTTCCCTGCATCATAGCCAAAGGCAAAAACGAAGCAATCGTCGTAAGGGTAGACGTCAATATTGGAATTTTAACCTCTTCTATGCCCTTTATACATGAGGTTAATCTATCCTTCCCTTTGTCCATATAAACATTGATATTATCATTAGCAACAATACCATTTGCTACTAATAGACTAAGAGATATAATTAATGATGCTATTGAAACCTGATGTAAAGGAATCCCAGAAAAGTACATATAAATAAATACCATTGCCACAACAATCGGTATAGGGAAGGAAACAACAACAGCACTTCTAACCCCCATTGTCACAATCACTACTGCAATCACTAACAAAACGGCAGAAATAAGATTATTCTCAAATAAACTTATGGCATTCTTTACGAAATCTGCTTGATCTGTCAGTTCAATAAGCTCCATATTCTCATACAGTTGATTAGCCTTAAATTGATCAATAATTGTGTTTAATCGCTTTTCTATAGCCACCATGTTTTGCTCATCCATATATTTGACACCAATAAGCAAAGCCTTTTCATTATTTACAGAAGCAAATATCTCTTTCTTTTCTTGTTTTTGCACTACATCAGCAACATTTTTTAAGTAGATGGGCGCGCCCGTTTCAGTTGAAACTGCTACAATAGTATTTTCAACCTCTTGAATATCCTTATATTCTCCGGAAATCTGAACAGGTACTTTTACCTTGTCAATGATAAGATTGCCGCCAGGAATATTGATATTTCTAGCCTTTATTGCTGTGGAAATTGATGTCGGAGAAACACCATACTGCTCTAACTTAATCATATCAAGATTGATGTGTACTTCTTCATCAATCTCTCCATCAATATCAACCGCCTTTACACCTGGGTCTTTGATTAATTGGTCCTTAAGCTTATTAGCTACATTGCTTAAATCCTCATAGGTATAATCTTGAGAAGTTAGACCCATAATGATACCATAAGTACTTGCAAGGTCAGTTTCAATCATTGGCTCCTGAGCATTCAAGGGAAGCTCACTTTTCACAGTGTCCAAATCCTCTTTTATCTCTTCCCAAGCCTTATCTATTTCCTCGTCACTAATATCTTTTAGTGTTACTTTAACGATACCAATGCTGTCCATAGAAAAGCTTTCAATTCTTTTTATATCTGAAAATTCCCGAATTTTATCTTCAATAGGCTTGATTATGAGTTTCTCGATATCTTCAGGACTTGCTCCCGGATAGACACATTTTATTGCGGCAAATGGAGCTGCAATAGTGGGATTTTCTTGCCTTTCCATGGCAATATATGAAAATGCACCACAAACTAATATTACTAAAGTGAGCAGCATAATAATACTTTTATGCTCTATGCTCCATTTTATCATTCTATCATCTCCTCTGCCGTCACCTTATCCCCATCCCTAAGAACAAACTGTCCCTCAACAATCACTTTTTCACCATGCTCTAGTCCTTTTATAACCTCAATTCGATCCTTTAAAATTTCTCCGGTTTCAATGATTCTTTTACTGACTGTTTGTGTGTCATTTAAATAAATATAGACAGCTGACCCGGCAGATAAATGCATGACACTTGATAAAGGAATAAGTATTTTTTCTGAATCACTTAGACGAATATCTACTTTGCTAATCATTCCTGGTTTGAGCTCACCATTGAAATTGTTAATTAAAATCTTTACAGGGAATGTCCTCGTTTTTGTATCTGCTAAAGAAGTTATTTCGGCAACTATGCCCTCTACAGATTTGTCTATCCCATAAATGTAAACATCTGCTTTTTGACCGATATGCAAAAGATTTATATGTTCATCAGGCACGCCAATTTGGCTCCAGACCTTGTCTACCTCACCAATTGCAACAATGGGGTAACCGGCATCTGTTGTCTCTCCTGTCTCCACCACCTTTTGTAATATCACACCGTTGATAGGACTATAAATTATAGTATCAGTTATATTGGAATTTGCCAGATCAAGTGATGCCTCTGCCATCTCAAGCTTGGTTTCTGCAATAACCTTTGCATCTACTGCTTGATGATATGTATTTTCATCTACTGTTAATTTGGCCGAAATTTCGTCCAGTTGAGACTTACTAACAGCCTCATGTTCAAATAAAGTTTTTACCCTGTCATATGAAATTTTAGTAAGATCATATTGGGCTTTCGCTTGGTTGATTCTTGCCGGAATTTCAGTCTGGATTTGTAATCTGGCAGCCTTCAACTCTGCTTGTGCCGCCTTAACCTTGATTAAATAATCTCCTTGATTCATTTCGGCAATAGCTTGGCCTTTTTGTACAAAATCCCCCTCATTTACTAAAACATTAGAGACAATTCCGGGAATCTTAAAAGAAAGCTTCACTGTCTGCGTCGGAATTATATTTCCACTCAAGGTTAACTTATCAGAATATCCTGAAGATTCTATCATCTTTGTGTAAACATGTTTAACTGTTTGTTTTTGTACCGTTTCTTCCTGCTTAGAAGTACAGCCTGTCAGTACTAGAAAGCAAATAAGTAAAATTGATGTCATTTTCCTCACATTTATACCTCCTGCTTGATATATGCTGCTTTTATAATCTTTTATATTATTAATTTTTTAATAGTCCATTTAAAAGAATCTGAGAAGCACTTCTGCATAGCCTTTCAATTTCAACCGGAATCATTTTCCCTTCCAGCCTGCTCTGAACAACAAAGAGTCCGATAAGTGACTCTACATAAATCATCGATGCGGTAAAAAAATCACCTTCCTTCAATACTCCTTCTTTATAAAGAGCTGTTAATTTTTTCTCTAAAATATCAATGATTGTCTTTAACACTTGCGTAACTTCTTTAATTAACTTTGACCTTCTTTGTGATTCAATGATAGCAACAATCATTACACCTTTGCTCTCAACAATCCGCCTATACAGCTCCATTCCAAATTCAAAAAGCATTTCTTCCGGTGAGAGATCAGCTTCAACAATATTTTCAAGCCTTTTATGGTTATGGTTAATTTCTTTTGCTACTTCCGTAAAAATACCTTCTTTGCTCTTAAAGTGTCTAAATAGTGTTATTTCATTTACTTTCGCCTCTTTAGCAATCATCTTTGTGGTGGTACCTTTAAATCCGTGCTCCATAAAAAGCTCTTTAGCTGCTTCGATGATTCTGATGCTCAACTCATTCTCATTAGAACTACTTAGTTGTATAGACTTCATATATTGCCCCTCCTTAAAAATCTTTTAGTAATGCAAGTACTTACTTGCGTTTATATTAGCACATATTACTAATCAATTCAAGTACATTTTAGATATGTTATATAATCAGAATGCGGAACTCAATTAATAGATAAGAGAAAAAATATTGTGATTTTAGAAAAAAAGACTTGTCAACGGAGAAGGAATATTTTTAATATCTATTTCTCATTTAATGAAATCATAACACCATATCCATCATCAACTTGAATCCTTGTGATGCTGCCGTTCGATACCCTGAAATGCCAACTGCCTTCAAGTGTCATGCCCAGTAAATAAGCAGTGATATTTCTAACCACGCCCAAATGAGTCACAAGTGCTACCTTACCCTGTTTATGCTTATTTATAATATCATCAACTGCCTGAACATTTCTGTCAAAGACTTCTCTTGCACTTTCACCTTCGGGTATCTTAAAATCCATCCAGTCTTGAAGCCATTCATCATGATGCTC
>JBFWMP010000060.1:0-14661 GCA_050251575.1 Clostridia bacterium | reverse complement strand
GCATCAACACCGGCTCCACTCCCCTTTTTAAAATAATATATTTAAAATATTAACATTGATATTGCTATCTTTCTACACGGATTACATTTTCTATTCCAATAACATCCTGTTCTCTTAAAATATCTTCTATTGCTTTTTTCATAGAAAGCTCTTTGGCATAATGCGTTACGAAAATAAGAGGTACAAAATCCTTGTCATGATCTTTTTGAATGACTGAAGCAATACTTACTTCATTCTCCCCAAAGATCCCTGCAATCTTTGCTAATACACCGGGCTTATCTTTGACTGTCATGCGGATAAAAAACTCTGTTTCCCAGTTATCCTCAAACCGCACTTGCCGCGATGCCTGCTCTTGATTATAAAATGTAGTATATCGATGACCGCTTTTCTGTTGACAAGCTGTAACAATATCAGATACGATAGCACTGCCTGTCGGAAGATCTCCAGCACCCCTTCCATACAGCATCAAGTTGCCTACGGCATCTCCCTTGACAAACACTGCATTATAGGATTCCCGCACAGCAGCAAGAGGGTGACTCACCGGAATAAAGGTCGGATGCACGCGAGCTTGAACATTCGTTCCTTCCTTTTTAGCAATCGCCAACAAACGTATAACATAACCCAACTCTTTTCCATAAGCGATATCTTCGGCTGTAATCTTTGTTATTCCTTCCCTGGAAATATTCTCTATCGGCACCTTGGTATGAAAGGCTATAGATGCCAAAATAGAAAGCTTATACATAGCATCAAAACCTTCTATATCTGATGTCGGATCAGCCTCTGCATATCCTAATTTTTGAGCTTCAGCAAGTACATCCTGAAAATCCCGTCCCTCTTCGGACATCTTAGTAAGAATATAATTAGTTGTTCCGTTAATAATCCCCATTACCTCATAAACCTTGTTGCCCTGTAAGGATTCATTCATTACCTTGATAATTGGGATACCACCCGCAACACTCGCTTCATAATATAATCCTGCCCTATTCTCCTGCGCCGTTTTCTCCAACTCCGGCCAATGACGCGCCATTAATTCCTTATTTGCTGTAACTACAGTTTTTCCCTTTTTCAATGCTTCTAGAATATATTGTTTCGCAGGATTAATTCCGCCTATAAACTCTGCCACAATAGATATCTCAGCATCATTAACGATATCTGTAATATTGTCGGTAAAAATAGAATCATCTGTTTCAATGTCCCTTTTTTTATCTATATCTTTTACCAATATCTTTTTAATTTCTAATTCCAGTCCTTCTCTATGAAAAATCTCTTTACCATTCTCTTTAATGATTTTATATACTCCTGTTCCAACATTTCCAAATCCTAAAAGACCTATTTTTATCTTACTCATATCTTCATCTCCATATCATTTTCCAATTATTATTCTTGATATTATACCTAATCTATTTCATTTGTCAACTCTAGTATCTTTAATTTATCTTTTCCTGTTTATCTATATATTACTATAAAAAAAGGACGATTATGATTTTCATTAACATAATCATCCTTTTTTATATCAACCGAATCTCCCGGTAATATAATCTTCTGTACGCTGTTGCTGGGGATTACTAAAGATTTTTACCGTTTTATCATACTCAATCACTTCTCCATTAAGGAAGAACGCAGTATTATCAGATATACGGCCGGCCTGCTGCATATTGTGGGTAACCATAATAATTGTATAATTCTCTTTTAATTCGGATACCAAATCCTCAATCTTCAAAGTAGATATAGGATCCAGTGCCGAGGTAGGTTCATCCATTAAAAGCACTTCAGGTTCCACTGCCAACGCTCTAGCGATACAAAGCCTCTGTTGCTGACCTCCTGAAAGACCAAGCGCATTCTGTTTCAATCTGTCCTTTACTTCCTCCCATATTGCTGCAGCTTTTAAGCTTTTTTCAACAATTTCGTCTAATACGGATTTTTGACGTATGCCGTGTATTCTGGGTCCATAGGCAACATTATCATAGATACTCATCGGAAAAGGATTAGGCTTTTGAAATACCATCCCCACACGTTTTCTTAAATTAATAACATCAATATCTCCATAAACATTCTGTCCATCCAATTTTACTTCTCCAATAATTTTACACCCTTCTATCATATCATTCATTCGATTTAAAGTTTTAATAAACGTAGACTTTCCGCAACCCGAAGGACCGATAAATGCAGTAATCTCCTTTTCCAATATATCCATATCAATTGATTTTAGTGCTTGAAAATTACCATAAAATAAGTCCAAATTTCTTATTGAAAATTTTGCATCACTCATCCCTAATACTCCTTTGCTAATATTTTATAATTTAAATATTCCTACTAGTTTTTTAAGGTTCTGGGCTAACAAATCTAAATTATGAGTAGCCGTGGATATTTCCTCTATAGAAGCAGTTTGTTGTTGTACGGATGCAGAGACTTGTTCCGAGTTAGCAGAGTTTTGCTCACTCACTGCAACTAATCTATGAATTTCATCTTCAACTTCTAGTCTCATTTTATCTATCATTAAGCGAGATTCATTTAAGACGTACACCTTAGATTGTGCTCCCTTAATTGCTTCATTGATTTCTAAATATTTATCTTTAGTTAAACTTACACTGCTCATCTGTTTCTCGGATATTTGAATTAAATTTTCTACCGTCTCTTTTACCCCTTCAGTATCTTGACGTAATTCATCGATTATTTTATTAATAGTTATGGTAGTCTCTCGCGACTGTTCCGCTAGATTTCTTATTTCATCTGCTACTACTCCGAATCCTCTCCCATGTTCTCCTGCCCTTGCTGCCTCTATAGCAGCATTTAAAGAAAGTAAATTAGTTTTATTGGCTATGTTCATGATAAGTTTACTGGCTTGTTCAATTTTTTTGGAACTTTCATGTGATTTAAGTATACTTAGATGAACGTCTCTATTAGCCTGATTTGAATGTTTATTGATTTCAGATAAAACTTCTACAACTTCTAATCCATAATCCGCCAACTTCCCAACTTCATTCGTAGCCTTGGTCATTTGCTCTAAATTCTCATGATCTGTCACCAATATATTACTTAATTCTCTTGTTTTATTAAAACTTGTTTCAGCACTACGAGCTTGCTCTAATGAACCCCTGGCTATTTCACTAACTGCTTTAGCCACCTGATCGGCAGATTTAGAAGAATTCTGTGAATTTATTTTCAAGTCATTTGAAGAAGTTACAACATCATAGGAAGATTTTTCAACCTCTTTAATAATACTCTTTAAATTATTTGTAATTTTTACCGTTGCCCTTTCTAAATCTCCAATTTCATCTTTTCTCTTAAGTTCGTCTACACTAATGGGTATTTCCAAATCATAATCAGCTATTTTGTTAGTAATATTTATAATTCCGCGAATAGGTTTACTTATAGATAAAGAGATTTTGATAGCAAGAAGCGAAGATATCAATACGATTATAGAGGCAATAATTAGTAAATTTCTTCGAAGGCTCCTCATTGCTCCAAGTGCCTCATCTTCTTCAATTTCTATTACAAGCCCAACGAAACGATCACCAATTCTTGATACCGATAAAGTCCCTAAAACGTTCTTCCCCATATAACTCTTATAACTTTTTGTTTGATTGAATTGCAAATCTCCATTCATGATTGGCTCAGATAAGACATTTACAGCCTCAGTTTCAAGAACTTCATTTAAAGCAGCGTTATCGATATATGGCTCTTTCATAGCATTTGTAAGAAGTAAGCCTTGTGAATCTATTAAATATGAATCTCCGGTTATGCCAATCTTATCAATTCCATTTTGGACTATAGTATTAATAGCCGCTTGGTTTAGAACTATATTTAAGGTACCAATAGGTACATTGTCATCTATATTGGAATAGGAATATACCGGAGTAGCTAATATCATAATATTATCATCTATAAAACTATTACGAAATACTTCTGACCAATTTTGTTGCCCTGCCATAGCCTTATTGCTAAAGTCTCCCGAAACAACAAGAGGTGCTATATCAATTTTGTCGTAGTTAATACTAAAAGAAACTTCTCCATATTTATTAGTTAAAAAAACATCTGTATATTGGTACTTTTGCAAAACAGTGTTTAATAAATTTTTAAAATCATTCAAAACTTTTTGATTCTCGTCTTCACTCATATTAAAGCCATTAATCTTCTCAATTCCTTCACGTATAATTCTTGATTCAGCCAATAATTCTGCATCACCTTCCCTGGTGTAGAAGTATTGATTGATTCTTTCATTGGTTAATGTAGTATATAACTGATTTCCTTTAAAAATTTCATTCTTAATTTCATTACTGGAATTACTTATATTTAACCAGCTCAAAATAATAATAGGTAATAAGCTGGTTAGAATAACCATAGCTAATAGCTTTATACTGATTTTGAAATTGTTTAGATTAATAAAATCTTTAATATTTTTCATAAATCTAGTATTTCTAAATAAATATTTGATGTTATAATTTTTTTTATGTTTGTCCCTTTTACCATTTACCACATGTTTCATCTAAAATCCCCCTAATTGTCGCCACTGTTGACCTTTATAAAACAAATTTATCATAACAATTGAAACAATGTGTTAATTCTGTGTTAATTCTGCGTTAATATCGTCTTTGAAACTTGTTCCTTATAATCACTGCAATTGAATTCATTAAAAATAAAAATACCAGTAACACTATAATCGTTGCTGCCGCCAGATTTGCATATTCCTTTGTAAGAACAGTATCAAGGGTCCAATAATATATTTGGATTGGAAGAGCTGTAAAGTCATCCATTAGGCTGGTAGGTGTTCTTAATATTAATGCCGGTATCCCAAGAACAACTAAAGGAGCTGTTTCTCCTATTGCTCTTGAAAGCGATAAAATCGCACCTGTCATAATTCCCGGTAATGCAGTGGGTAAAACAATTCTTCTAATTGTTGTCCACTTTGTAGCACCTAAAGCATAGGATGCATCTCTTAAAAAATTCGGAACAGCTCGTATCGCTTCCTGACTGGACACAACAACAATAGGAAGAACTAATAAAGACATCGTTAATCCCCCTGCAAGCACACTGGAACCTAAATTCAGCAACCTTCCGAAAACCGTTAATCCAAGTAGTCCAAATATTACCGAAGGTACACCTGATAAATTAGATATATTAGTATTTATGATGGATTGAATCACACCTTTTTTCGAATATTCTTCCATATAGATAGCTGTTGCTACTCCCAAAAATAATGTTACTGGTGCTACAACTACCATCAACAAAGCCGAACCAATGATAACACCTTTTATTCCCGCTTTCTCAGCAGAAATTGATAGCTTACCGGTTAAAAACTGAACATCTAACCATCCAATACTGTCACTAATGATTCTATATATTAATAATCCTAATACCAACAAAGCAAATGTAATGGTAAAAGAAGATATTATTCTAACAACTTTATCCAACAAAACCCTTTTTTTCATTCTCTTATAAGCCATGTCAGAATTAATATAAGTTTTTATCTCATTTTCACTATCCCGCTTATTTTGAATTTTTTTATTAAGAATACTTGTTGTATTATTCATTTTTAATATTCCTTCCTATACCTTTTAATGATATATCTTGCAAACAAATTCATTAAAAAGGTAAAACTAAAAAGTATCAGTCCTACTGCATATAAACTGTAGTATCCAATAGTACCACTACCGGCATCCCCACTTGTAAACTCTACAATATAAGCTGTCATTGTTTGCATTGGCTGAGTAAAATTAAGTGTGAAATTCTTTGCACTACCGCTTGCAATTGCAACAATCATAGTCTCTCCAATTGCTCTGGAAACTGCTAGCACAAAAGAAGCAATGATTCCGGAAATAGCAGAAGGAACAATAACTTTTACTGCAACTTCCAGTTTTGTTGACCCAAGTGCTAAGGCTCCTTCACGAATTGAATCAGGAACAGCATTCATAGCATCTTCGGATAATGAAGTAACAAGAGGAATAATCATGATACCCATTACTATTCCCGGACTGAGTGCATTCTTTGCTTCTAACCCCGGAATAATTTTCATTAATAGAGGAGTCACAAATGAATATGCAAAAAATCCATACACGATAGTAGGAATTCCAGCTAACACTTCTATAATTGGTTTTAAAACCTTTCTTCTATTGGCTGATGAAAACTCACTCAAATACATTGCAGCGATTAATCCTATTGGAATTGCCACTAACATTGCAATTGCCGAAGTAACAAATGTTCCGCTAATTAGCGGTAGAAAGCCAAAAGAAGGATTTTCTTTTAAAGGAGCCAACTCTGTACTAAATATTTGTTTAAAAGAAACTTCTCTAAAAAAATGTGATGCATCCACTATCAAAGTGAAAACAATTCCAATAGATGTTAATATAGAAATTGAAGCTATCAGTAATAAAATGCTCGGTATCACTTTTTCTGTTTTTATAAATTTAAACTTATAACTTTTTTTCACTGTATCCTTTACATTAACAAAGTTACTCATAGAAACACTCCATTTCAGCAAATAGAGGAAATCGGACTTGAGGACAGTCGCTGCTGTTTGCCCGGTTTTGGCAGGGCAGAGGGACTGTCTCCAAGTCTGATTTCCGAATGATTAAGCACTTTTTACATTATTTAAAGATATTTACTAACACTACTATTTAATAGCTTCTAATTGCTTTTGATATTCAGCATATACAGAATCCGGTAGTGGTGCAAATCCATTTTCACCTGCTAATCTTTTGGATCCTTCTAATGAAACAACGTATTTAGCATAATCAAGTACCTGTGGTTTTTCTTTAGCATGATTCACATTCAAGTATGTGAATACAGGACGAGTAAATCCGGCATAAGGAAGATCTTCACCAATTGTTTCTAAAGTAGGTTCTACAGGACCTTTGCCAAAATCAACTTTTACTGCTGTTAACTTATCCTTGTTAGTTACATAGTATCCAAAACCAAAGAATGCAATCGCGTTTTTATCTTTTGATACTAAGTCAACCAGTGTTGAGTACTCTTGTTGAAGGTTGGCAGTTTTAACCATTTGTGACTTTTTAAGAATAGTTTCATGGAAGAATTCATATGTTCCGTGGTTTTCATTCGGACCGTAGAATTTAATTTCTTCTTTTGGCCAATCAGGTCTGATATCGGACCAAAGCACCTTGTCATCTGCTTTGAATTTACCTGATAAATACATGTCAATGATTTCTTCTTTTTTCATTTCTGTTGCCCATGTATTTTCTTTGTTGATAACCATAGTCAAACCATCAAGAGCAACTTTGAATTCCAAAAATTCTATACCGTTCGTTTTAAGTCCAGCCGCTTCCTCATCTTTAATTTTTCTTGAAGCATCGGAAAAATCTATTTCGCCCGGTATGAATTTTTTAAAACCGGCACTAGACCCGGCTCTTCCAACCTGCACACTTACATTGGGTTGTACATTAGTCATGTACTCTTCCGCTATGTTTGCCATTAATGGATATACTGTACCAGAACCATCAATGATTACTTTACCGTCAAGTTTTGCAGTCTTAGGTTCTCCTGTCTTAGGTGCCTCTGCATTTGGGGCCCCTTCTTGTGAAGAAGTTCCTGCACACCCAACGAAAGCTGCTGCTACCATAACCAATACTAATATCATACTTAATACTTTTAGTTTCTTTTTCATGTTTTTTACCTCACTCCTGTTTTTATTTTTTAATTTCTCTCTACGGATATCAATTTACCATGCCTGTGTTAATGTCATATAATGTGTTTGTTAATTTCATGTTAACTTTTGAATATTCCTAACTACCTTTTCTTATCAAGTACTTACACAGTATTTAACAATGATTTAACATGAAATTAATAATGAGATAACTTAGAACGCATAATATAAGTTTTATATAGAATGTTATAAAACATTATTAATCTCTTGGTAAAATATAATAAAGGAGGGACATATTGTGGTAACCAGACATTATTTCGATTTAGAATTAGAAAGCCTGCATCAAGATATCATAGAGATGGGTGCCAAAGTTGAAGATTCAATTGACAAAGCAATTATTGCTTTTAAGGAACAGAATGTAGAGCTTGCACGGAAGGTATTTAAAGATGATGATATTATTGATGAATATGAACACAAGATTGAACGAAAATGCATCAATATGATTGCACGCCAGCAGCCACTTGCGAAAGACTTAAGGACGATTAGTACGGCCCTTAAGATCATTACCGATATGGAAAGAATTGCCGACCACGCTGCAGATATTTGTGAATTCACAATAAAGATGGCTAATGAAAAGTACATCAAACCAATAATCGATATTCCAAAAATGGCTAAGTTGGCTATGATTATGGTGAAGAATGCAATAGATGCTTATGTGCGTCAAGATGTTGAGTTGGCAAAAAAAGTATGTGCCGATGATGATGAAGTGGACGATTATTTTGTAATGCTTGTTGATGAACTAAGGGATCTTATTCGCGATAACCCGGATACTGTTTATCAGGCAACCAATTTTATCCTCGTAGTAAAATATTTGGAACGCATTGGTGACCATGCAACCAATATTGGTGAATGGGTAATCTATAATGTTACCGGCGTGCATACGGATATGAATCATGGAGATATCAAATGATTTTTAATGAGGAGTGGGGAGTGGATAGTGGGGAAAAAATAACACTCCTTCCACTCCTCACTTTATGATTATCAATGTAGATCTTCCCCAGTATTTATATAGATAACCCCTTAAACTTTTACACTTATTATGTTAAAATAGTAATACAATTTATAAACTCAGAGGTGGAAAAATGGATAAGAAACGAATCTTTGTGGTTGATGATGAAATGCATATTTGTGAGTTAATCAAATATAATCTCGAAAAAAACGGATTTGATGTAACAACTTTTGAGACTGGCGAAGAGCTTCTACATAAACTTAAAGAAGCAAAGGCAGATATGATCCTATTAGATTTAATGCTTCCGGGTATGGACGGGCTGGATGTTTGCAAAAAACTGCGTTCTGCAAAAGAGACCAAGAGTATACCTGTTATTATGCTTACAGCAAAAGGAGAAGAATTTGATAAGGTTCTTGGTTTGGAAATGGGCGCAGATGACTATATTACAAAACCTTTTAGTGTCCGAGAACTGCTAGCCCGTATTAAGGCGGTGTTCAGAAGATCAAATTACGAATCTGACGCACAAGATGAAACAAAAACCATTCATATTAAGGATATTATTATTAATCTGGATAAGAGGGAGGTTTATAAAGGAGAAAATCTGCTTCAATTAACTTTAAAAGAATTTGAACTCTTAAGAGTTTTTGCTGTTAATAAGGGACATGTGCTTTCCAGGGATGTACTTTTAGATAAAGTATGGGGATATGATTACTGTGGAGAAACAAGAACTGTAGATGTTCATATCCGACATTTGAGAATACTTCTTCAGGATGAAGATGAAAGCTACATTGAAACGGTTCGGGGAGTCGGGTATAAGATGAGAGAATAGGAGTCAAGTACTTATGCAAAAAAAAATAATGATTCATTATATTCTTATAATTTTAATAGGTATATTAATTACCGGAATGTTTTCCTATCATGCTGCACAAAGACATTATATTTCAGAAGTAGAAAGCAAACTGATGGTGATTGGGAAATTATTAGAAAGAGAAGCCTGGGCTATTGATGTACTCAAGCATCCTGAATCTTTAGACACACTAGCACTAAAGTATGGTAACGCATCACAAACACGCGTTACATTCATTAACAATCAAGGAGAAGTACTCGGTGATTCATCAACAGACTATACGACTTTAGAGAATCACAAGGACCGTCCTGAAATCATACAAGCATTTACACAAGGCATCGGAGAAAGTACCCGTTTAAGCACATCTATCGGAACTTATCTAAAGTACATTGCAATACGTATAGAATTTAAACCCAATCCTATTGTTGTCAGGTTATCCATCCCTATTGATGATATCAATGATATCCGAATTCAAATAATATCCTATATTTTATTTGGCATTTTAATTGCACTTATTGTTGCCAGTGTTTTAGCAGTACAGTTTACCAATACATTTACAAAACCTATAAGACAGTTATCTGCCTTCTCTAAAAATATCGCCAAAGGAAATTTTAGTGAAACAATTAGCATAGACGTTGATAATGAACTGGGAGAGCTTGCACAATCACTTATATACATGGGAAATGAATTAGACAAGACGATTACTGAGCTTTGGCAAAGAAACATAGAAATGGGAGCTATTTTAGATAGTATGATTGGTGGTCTGATTGCATTAGACAGTGAAAATCGTATTATGCTTATTAATAAGACAGCGATAGAGATGTTTAATATTACAAATCATAAAATTATCGGTGAAAATATTCTTCGTGTTATTCGCAACCATACATTTAATCAGTTCTTAAGACAAAACAATGATCCTTCTGGTAGTAAGAAGCAGCAGATGTTGGATATTCAATATGAAGATAAACAATATAAGATTTTACGATCACCTATTGAGGCAAAAACAGGAAATAATAACGTCATAGGCATGCTGATTATCATACAGGATATTACTAATATAAGAAAGCTCGAGCAAATGCGCAGTGACTTTGTGTCAAATGTTACTCATGAGTTAAAAACGCCGCTTACCTCGATAAAAGGCTTTATTGATACGTTAAGAGGCGGAGCCATCCATGATGAGGAAGTTTCAGAACGATTTCTGGATATCATCGATATTGAAGCAGAAAGATTAACTACGCTAATAGAAGATATACTTGAACTTTCAGAAATCGAGACAATGAAACAAGACATACGTATACAGAATTACGCTCTAAATGATATTATTAATGAAGTAGTAAATGTGGTATCTCAAAGTGCCGAAAAGAAGAATATACAAATAGACTGTTATATTGATTCCGCTATCTCTCAAATATATGTAAATAAAGACAGATTAAAACAAATGCTTATTAATTTAGTGGATAATGGTATCAAATATAATAATGTGGGTGGAAACGTAGAAATTAGATGTAAAAAGTTTGGCAAGATAGTAGAATTTCATATTTCTGATAATGGAATAGGAATCTCTAAAGAGCATCTGCCTAGGTTATTTGAAAGGTTCTACCGGATAGATAAAGGACGTTCACGTAATCAAGGAGGCACCGGTTTAGGATTGTCTATTGTTAAGCATATAGTAAATTTGTATAATGGTGAAATCCGTGTTCAAAGTGAGATTGGAAAAGGAACAGAATTTATCATCCGACTGCCGATAGGACTATGACCCCAAACCTAAACAGGGCGCCAAATGCGCGTTTAAGCATTTGACACCCTATCACTAGGTGTGTAAATAGTTTTGTGTGTTGTATGTTTCAATGTTAGTGGTTTCTTGCAGGCGCCCTATCCCTAAATAGTAGCGTAGTTGCCCAAAGTCCTGCCAAGCCTACCAATGTATATATAATTCTGCTAATCACCGCATCCTGTCCACCAAAGATATTGGCTACAAGATCTACACCAAATAAACCAATCAATCCCCAGTTTAATGCACCTATTACTACTAAGACTAAAGCTAATCTATCCATATCATCACTCCTTATAAATCTTTAATCTTAGTATTCCTTTTTTTATGAATTTAATCATCTTTTTTTTTATTTTTATCTTCATCTGAATCGTTGTCTTGATTTCGCTCCTTATTCTCTTTCTCGTACAAGTCTTCTTGTACCTTGCTTTGTTCTAACATAGAATTTTCTTCTGAAACTTCCTGTTTTTTCTCTGCCCCTTGATTGTTTGACTTTGATTTTTCTTCTTGATTTTTATCTTCACTTTTTTTATCTCTGTTATTTTCTTTTCCCTGTATTTTCTTATCATTTTGTTTTTGGTCTTGTTTCTGACTTTTGTCTTCTTTTTCTATCTTTTTATCAGCTTTTTCTTCAACCTTATCTTCTCTTTTGAGATGCTGCTCTCCATTCTTCTCTTCTTTTTCTATACCCTTATCCATATTTTTATCTGTCTTTTTATCATCATCTCTATTGTTATCTTTTCCTTTATCCTTACCTGCATCCTTTTCTTTATCTTTCTTAATGTTTTCCATAATATCTTTAACAGACTTATCTTTTACTTGTTCAATCCCTGCATTCGGGGAAGTTTTCTGAAGCTGCTCAAGAAGCATAAACTTACCGACTGAAATATTGTCTTTCTTAGCCAACACACGTTTCTCCATGGCTACGCTTTCTGTTGAAACATTCGCTTTAACCTGACTGCTCGCCAATCCGGCAATGGCATATTCCTTTACTTCCCGACTTACTTCTTGCGCTACTTGGGCTTTTGAAGCAGAAACAGTAATAAACACTTCATTTTCTTGATCATTCTTTAAATAATTTTGCTGATGCGCCTCATCAATTAACTTTGAAAGAACATCATCCACCTTCTTATGCATAAATTCCTGTGAATCCTTTATGATATTTTCTCCATCTTCATTTAGCGGCTGCACATCTAAAACCTTTTCAAATCTATTAAGAACGATCTCAACGCTGGGATTAATATCTATGCTAACATAACTATAAGGTGAGTAATAACTGTATAAGCCTAATCCGACTGCTACCACAATCACTGCTGCCACAGCCGATATCCTTTGCATTACCGGAAAATACCTGAGGTTTGATGCAGGAAGCAAGTCTATTTCCTGACCAATTGTGCATCCATCTTCATACTTTATTTTTTTGAAGTACCCGTTCTCATCTGCTACAACCATATACTTTCCTGCTATCTCAACAACTAAGCCTTTCATTTAATCACCTCCGATAAAATCACGAATATACTCATACTGGCCTGACATAATTAACGCACCTGCTATAATATAATTACGTCCACGCTCAACTTTTTTGCGATTAATACTTGTCTGTTCACAAACCTTTGCAATCGGCAGATATTTTTTTGTCATGAGCGTTTCTAAAATACCTTTGTTATTTACTATATGATTTATAATCTTTCGATACAGCTTTCGCGTTCCCTCTTGCTTCGGCGAGGCCTGTGCTACATCAAAAAAATTGATTTTCCACTGGTTTAATTCTTCTTTTAATTGCTCTAATTCGAGGCGCCTTGCTCTTTCCAGTTCTAGACGGTTATATTCTTCTATGGACTTCTGCAAGCTTAAGCTGTAAGTTTCGTCTTCATCAGCTGAAGAAACTTCTATAGAAACTTCCTGAGTATACTTTTTTTGCTTTCTATAGTAATCAACCAGCCTTCTC
Source organism: Clostridia bacterium (assembly GCA_050251575.1). Taxonomy (GTDB): domain Bacteria; phylum Bacillota; class Clostridia; order SK-Y3; family SK-Y3; genus X23. The sequence continues at coordinate 1,489 of JBFWMP010000060.1, read as the reverse complement.
CTGATAACGTGGCTGGAAAAGGCCAAAAAATGTCCTTTATCTTGGTCATAGCTTTTAATCGCTTCATGAAAAGCGATTAGACCAATACTTAACTCATCATCTCTACCATATTCAACATATCTTCCTATTGATTTCTGAACACAAGACGCTACAAATGGCCTGTATTCGTCAATAAAGTTATTTAATTGCTCCGGATCATCTTTTATAGATATAATCCTTAGCGCAATGGCATTATCCATAGTACCTCCCTCTTGCCTTCTGTATTTCTACTATGAATAAGTATATCATACGCAATGATTATATGAAAATAATCAATGATATCACTACTATCAATATCATAGTATTCGTAAATTGCTTAATAAAAAACAGGGTAATTTGTGACAAAAAAAATAGTTAAGGTGCAGGCACCTTAACTATTTACGTTATTACCTTATTAACTTATTTAAGACTTTGCTTTAAACGTTATCCCTGCTTGCTTTTGATAGAATAAAGCTACTGCTCCGCTATCCTTTTCTCCATGTTCTTTATTGCACATTCCGAATATCTGCTCTACCATACTTGCAACAGGCGTAGGTGATCCTAGCTTCTTTCCAACATCGGTAATAATATTCAAATCCTTATACATGAGTGAAAGTTTAAACGAAGGATCATAATTCTCTTCCAAGTACTTAGGCATTTTAGCATTCAGTACCGCACTGTTGGCTGAAGCATTTCTCAGAATTTCATATAAGTCTTTTGTATTAATTCCTGCCTTTGCTGCAAGACATACTGCTTCAGCTATAGCGGCCATTTCTGCACCCGCAATCAAATTATTTGCCATTTTTGCAGCAAGTCCAAGCCCGTTTGAACCGCAATAAACGACTGTTTTACCAACTGAATTTAATATTTCTCTGCTATCTTCAAAAGCCTGCTTATCTCCGCCTACCATAATTGCCAGAGTTGCTGCACTTGCACCTTCCGGACCTCCGCTGACAGGAGCATCCATAAAAAGGGCTCCTTTTTCTTTCAACCTTTCGGCAAATTCTCTGCTCCTGGTAAGATCAATCGTGCTCATATCCATAATGATGCTTCCGGGCTTTATCCCTTCTACAAGACCATCTTTACCAAAAACCACTTGTTCAACCTCATTGGCATTTGGTACAACTGTAAAGATAACATCTGAATTCTGCGCAACTTCCTTGTATGTATTGCAAATAACAGCTCCCTTTTTTTCCATTAGCTCTGCCGGGTTTCTGTTTCTGTTAAAACCCACATAAAGCTGATATCCCGCGTTTACCAAATTAGTGGCAATTGGAAGTCCCATCGTTCCAAGTCCTACAAATCCTATTTTTTTCATAAAATTCTGCTGCCTCCTTAAGTTAGTAATATAAGGCTATTTTACCACACATTACAGCAATCAAAAAGGGATAGTTTCAACTTTCCTAACACTTTTATCATAAATTTGAAACATTGGAAACTTTTTTCGAAGTATTTGCGTCAATACTATCGA
>JBFWMP010000059.1:0-14829 GCA_050251575.1 Clostridia bacterium | reverse complement strand
AAGAGCTATAACATCAAATATGCATTAATACACGATTATTTATGCATATTTGCTCAATATGAAAATAACAATCCTTTTGTATTGATGCCTATCGGAGAAGGCAATATCCTACCGGTAATTGAAGAACTAATTACATATTTCAAGAGTATCGGTGCTAAATTAATTATAAGGTCTCTTACTAAGGGTATGATAGAACAAATAGAGAGGGAAGTGCCTTCAAAGTTTGAATATAAGCCTGAACGGAGTACTTTTGACTATGTATATCTTAATTCAGACTTAATTAATCTTGAGGGGAAGAAATATCATTCCAAACGCAACCATATTAATAAATTTATTTCGACTTATGATTATACATATTATCCTCTTACCAAGGATTTGGTGGATGAATGTATTAAGGCTGCCGAAGAGTGGTGTGAAAAGAAGAATTGTGAGGAAAGCGCAGGACTGGAACAAGAAAAACTGGCTATCATTGATGCACTGAACCATTTTGAACAGCTTGGATTTAAAGGTGGTGTTATAAAGATAGACGGCAAAGTGATTGCCTTTACTTATGGAGAGCAGTACACTGACGACATGGCAGTCATTCATGTAGAAAAAGCAGATTCAGATATCCACGGTTCCTATACAGTCATCAATCAGAAATTCTGTGAAAATGAGTGGAGAGAAGTTGAGTATATCAACCGGGAAGAAGATTTAGGGATTGCCGGTTTAAGAAAAGCAAAGAAATCTTATTATCCTGTTAGAATGATAGAAAAGTATTCAGCAACTCTTATAGAGTAGGTGAGCGAAATGAAAATGAACTTTGCTGCCCCAGAAGATTTTATTAAGATTAAAGAAATGTGGAGCTATTGTTTTGGAGACAAGGACCCTTTTCTTTCATGGTATTTTGAAGAGAAATATGATTCATCTAATACGTTAGCTGTATATGAACAAGATAATCCTGTTTCAAGCATACAGCTTCTGCCGTATCAGCTCAGCTTTCACGGAAAGACGCTTGATATTTCTTATATTGTAGGTGCAGCTACTCTTCCTGAAGCAAGAGGAAGAGGGCATATGGAAGCCTTGTTGAAAGAATCACTATTGGTGATGCGTGAGAGAGGGCAGTGTATTAATATATTACTTCCGTTCGATTATTCCTTCTACAGAAGGTATGGATGGGAGACTTGCTATTACCATAGAAGCTATAATATTGAAATGGCGGATTTGAAGCCTATTATTCAAGGCTATGGGAAATTAAGGTCCATGAATGCTGATGACGATATTGATAATATGTTAGAAGTGTACCGGTCATTTACAGCAAATAAAAATGGATATATTGTGCGCAACAGAAAAGATATGAAATGTATATTGACTGATCATTTCTTTGAGAATGGGAAAGTATATATTCTTGAAGATGATGCTGCAAAAATGGTTGGATATATCTTATACTCAATTCAATCAGGTGTATTGAACATACATGAACTGGTGTATGCCGGAAAAGAAGCATATAGAGGACTTTTGAGTTTTGTTCATTCTCATGCGGCTCAAGCTGAGAAGATAACATGGAAGGCCCCGGCGGATGATGTGGCGTATATTCTTTTATCTCAACCTAAACGGGATATTATATCTAGTCCATTTGTTATGACGAGGGTGATAGAGGTTGAAAAGGTGTTACATCTACTTATCAGTCACTGCAGTGAAACAACTGATATCGTTATTGAAATTCATGATACTCTTGCAGAGTGGAATAACGGAATATTTGAAATTAAAAATAATACTATAATAAAGAATGGACATATAAAGCCGGAATTGATATGTTCCATCAATACCTTTTCACAGTTAGCTATGGGCTTTATCTCTCCTTTGCAGGCTGAACAACTGGGATTGTTACAGTTAAAGGATATGCAAAGTATTGAAAAGGCTAATAAAATATTTAAATTGGCCAATAATTTTATTAACGACTACTATTAAAGGAGAGATAAATATGACCATGAAAATTGTGGCTGATAGCTGCTGTGATTTGAATGAAGATATCAAGAAGTGTGTAGATATCGGAATTGCACCTCTCACAATACAGTTGGAAGGCAAGAACTATAGGGATGATGAGAGCCTTAATATTGAACGATTTATTGAGCTGATGAGACAAAGCAAGGAGCTTCCCAAAACAGCGTGTCCCTCTCCACAGGAGTTTATTGAGCATTATAAAGGGAATGAAAGTGTTTTCGTAGTGACACTCTCTTCTGCTTTAAGCGGAACGTACAAGAGTGCAATGGTAGCTAAAGAAATGTTTATGGAAGAGATGGGTAAGAAATTTATTCATGTTTTTGATTCTTTAAGTGCCTCTATAGGGGAGACTTTAATCAGTTTGAAAATTGATGAGTTTATAAAAAAAGGTCATCATGAGCAGGATATTGTTGAAAAGGTTACTAACTATATTGAAGAAATGAAGACCTTTTTTATGCTGGAAACGCTTGATAATTTAGTAAAAGCAGGGAGAATTAATCCTCTTGTAGCGAAAGTATCTACGGTTTTAAATATCAGGCCTATTATGACTGCTACAGAAGGTTCTATCAAGCTGTATGAAAAAGTAATTGGTGCAAAAAGAGCATTTAAAAGATTTGTTGAAGTAGTTGGTGAGCAAGGTGTTCAATTTGAAGACAGGGTGTTGGGGATTGCTCACTGCAACTGTCTGGATAAAGCACTTCGGTTTAAGGAAGAAGTACAGAAAAAGTATAAGTTTAAAGATATTATCATTGTGAAAACAGCCGGAATCAGTACAGTTTATGCAAATGAGGGTGGGCTTATAGTAGTATTCTAGAGGGTAAGATAGAAAATTACTTAAGGAGGAAGAACAATGGTATATATTTTTTTGGCGGACGGTTTTGAGGAGATTGAGGCATTGACGGTAGTTGATGTTTTAAGACGTGCGGATATTGATATTAAAATGGTGTCTATCAAAGACAAGCTGGTAAGGGGCGGACATGGTATTGCGGTTGAAGCTGATTGTATGATAGATGAAGTAAAATCAGAAGATGCAGACATGCTGGTGCTGCCGGGAGGAATGCCCGGTGCTTCGAATTTGGAACAAAATGATAAGCTCCAGCAACTGCTTAAATATGGAGTAGACAATAAAAAGTGGATTGCGGCTATTTGTGCAGCACCAATGATACTGGGTAAAAAAGGGTACCTGAAAGATATTGATGCTATCTGTTATCCAGGCTATGAAAAATATCTGCAGGGAGCAATCGTTAAGGATGCTAGTGTAAATATTTGCAGGAATTTTGTTACCGGTAAAGGTCCTGGGACTGCTCTTGACTTTGCGTATGCGATTGTATCGTTATTAAAAGATGATAATACAGCACATAGTTTAAAAATACAGATGCAGTATCGTTAAGATTGTTAATATGTAAAAGAATACCGTTTGTACATACAAACCTTTCGAGACTTAACGAAGGGTTTGTTTTTTTGATGTATCAGTCGCGAATAAATATTACCAATATTAATATAAATGTTCATTGTAGCAAAATCAAAGAAATGGTAAAATGAACAATATAATTGTATAAGACTAACAACCTGGAGAATGTGTGATGAAACTTTTTTTAATATATAGTATTTGTATTGCATATATAATTGATTTGTTTATTGGAGATCCATATTGGCTGCCCCATCCTATATGTGCCATAGGAAACTTAATTAGTAAAACAGAGAAGCTTCTAAGAAGCATGGTAGGCAAGCGAAAAAAATTCAATAAAGAAATACTGGAAAAGTCAGCGGGTGTTATATTGGTTATTATAGTGCTTATGAGTGTTTCAGGAGTAGTAAGTATTCTTTTGTTTAGTGCAAATAAGATTGATCAAAGAGTTTTTAGGACTTTACTCCCCACTCTCCACTCCCCACTCCTCATTTTGCTAACCACCTATCTAATCTTTTCCTGTCTGGCAACCCGCTGCCTCGCCGTGGAAACAAAAAAGGTATACCGTGCTTTAAAGCAGGGCGATTTGCCTCAAGCCAGGAAAAACTTATCGTATTTAGTAGGAAGAGAAACATCACAGTTGACAGAGGTACAAGTAATCAGGGCTGCTGTGGAAACAGTGGCAGAGAATATTGTAGACGGGATCGCAGCTCCGCTTTTTTATGCTTTTGTTGGAGGACCGATATTGGCATTTGTTTATAAGTCCATTAATACAATGGATTCTATGGTAGGATATATGAATGATAAGTATATTAATTTTGGCAGGGCAGCGGCAAAATTGGATGATGCGGCTAACTATATTCCTGCCAGGATAACAGGATTTATTATTCCGATTGCATCCGGATTATTAGGATTTAAAACTTTTGACAGTTATAGAATGATGTGGCGTGATCGTAGAAATCATAAGAGTCCCAATTGTGCTTATTCTGAGGCTGCAGTTGCAGGAGCTTTAGGAGTACAGCTTGGAGGAACTAATGTGTATTTTGGAAAAGAAATATATAAGCCGACCATAGGAGACAATATGCGCGTTCTTAAAGCAGAAGATATTTTACGCACTATTAAGATTGCATATATGACCTCATTTATCAGCCTGATATTATTTATATCAATGTACTTATTAGTAATAGAAATGATATTCAAATGGTAGGGACCGATCTCTGTGCCGGTCTGGATAGGTGTGGAATCCATTCCTACAATAAATCGAAGATAAAAAGCTCCGAGCTCCAAGCTCCGAGCTCCAAGCTGGGAGGAACTTTTGTAAATGAGTATAAATAAGGATGCCCATGGTGGCAATGTATATAATGCAGGCAGTCAATATAATTTAGATATCAATGAAATATTGGACTATAGTGCGAATATTAATCCGCTTGGAGTGCCACAGACTTTGCAGCAAGCGATTATCAATAATTTTGACTTATTGACTCATTATCCTGATCCTGATTATATGAATGCGAGAAGGAGTCTTGCCAATTGGCATGGTATAGAAAAATCGAATATTATCATGGGAAATGGGGCAACAGAAATTATCTTTTTATTGATGGAGGTGTTTAAGCCTCGCAAAATATTGATTCCTTGTCCAAGCTTTTCTGAGTATGAACAGGCAGCAATAACTGCAGGTTGTAAAGTTGAACATTACAGAATTAAAGAGGAAGAAGATTTTATTATTAATGTTCAGGACTTAATTAATAATATCCATAAAGAGATAGAAATGCTGATATTATGCAATCCAAATAATCCGACAAGTCAAATTATAAAAAAAGATAAAATGAAGGAAATTTTATCTTTTTGCAGGGAGAATGGTATTACGGTTGTTATTGACGAGGCATTTATCGATTTTACAGATGAACAGCTGCACCTTTCCATGGTAGATCAATTGGAGATATATCCAAATCTTTTTATTATAAAAGCATTGACTAAGTTTTTTGCTATTCCGGGTTTGAGGTTAGGATATGGCATAGCCGGTGAGAGATTTATTAAACGTATGGAGCATAAAAAGCAGCCATGGACATTGAATAATTTTGCAAGCATGGCAGCGGAGATATTGCCCCATGATGTAGAATATATAAGGGTGAGCAGCCAATGGATCAAGGAAGAAGGGGTAAGATTTTTTCAGCTTTTAAGCAAGATAGAGGGGATAAAGGTATTCAAGCCTTCAAGTAACTTTATATTAATCAAATTACTTGATCCACATCTGACTAGCGGTATTTTATGTGATAAAATGATGGGGAATGGCATCTTGATAAGAAATGCAGAAAACTTTACTTTTTTAGATAAGCAGTATATCAGGATTGCCATAAAAGATGGAAGAAGCAATGATATATTTATTCAAAGATTAAAGCAAACCTTAATGGAGGGAAAGCAGCATGAATTATATACATGATCCAAAGGCTATTGAAGCCAGGAGTTTTGAAATTATTACAGAGATTTTAGGCTCAAAAAGTTTTACACAGCAGGAAGAAAGAATTATTAAACGGGTTATACATACGACTGCAGATTTTGAATATGCAGATTTAATGGAGATAAGTCCTGATGCGATAGAAGCAGCTTTTAATGAAATTAGAAAAGGAAGCAATATTGTTACAGATACTAACATGGCTTATTCAGGAATCAACAAAAAGGTATTGGGAAGCTTCGGCAGTGAAGCACATTGTTTCATTGCAAATGAAGAAGTAGCGCGCGTAGCAAAAGAACAAGGTATTACACGGGCGATGGCTTCCATGGATGTGGCAGTGCAGAATCCTAAAAATATGATATTTGCGATTGGAAATGCGCCTACAGCCTTATTTCGTCTAAAAGAGCTGATTGAGGAAGGAAAAGCAAGACCGGCATTGATTATCGGTGTTCCTGTTGGCTTTGTGAATGTAGTGGAATCCAAAGAAGCCATTAAGACCTTAAATATTCCATATATTATATGTAACGGAAGAAAAGGTGGGAGCACCGTTGCTGCAGCAATCGTCAATGCGCTGCTATATATGATAGGAGATAGGGAGTAATAAATTGAGAATTGAAAATTGAAAATTTTAATTTGTGGTTGATGATTTGTCTTTGAAAAATTAAAACAATTATTCTCCATTCTCCATTCTCAATTTTCAATTAAGGGAACGTGGTGATTAATATGGATTTTCAACTTTATAAAATGGTAAATGGTAAAAAGCTGCGCAGAGGATTTACAACAGGTTCATGTGCAGCGGCAGCAAGCAAGGCAGCTGTGATGATGCTTCTTGAAAATAAGATTATAGAGAGTGTAGAAATAGATACACCCAAAGGATGGAGAGTTAGTCTGCCTATAAAGCAGGTAGAAAAACTGGATAGAGAAGTACGGTGCTGTGTGGTGAAGGATGGCGGAGATGACCCTGACGTGACGCATGGAATTGAAATATATGCACATGCAAGGTTAATTGATTCTAAGCATATTATTATCAAAGCAGGTGAAGGTGTAGGTGTTGTCACCCGACCGGGATTGCAGGTAAAGGTTGGAGAGCCTGCTATCAATCCTGTGCCCCGTGAGATGATACTGAAGGAAGTACGAGAAGTACTCCCGGAAGATAAGGGTGTGCAAATCACTATAAGTGTTCCAAGCGGACAAGAGATTGGAAAAAAGACCTTTAATCCAAGACTTGGCATCATAGGTGGTATTTCTATACTAGGCACAACAGGAATTGTAGAACCTATGTCTGAAGAAGCATGGAAGGAATCATTGGCATTAGAGTTAAGTATGCTGACTGCAGCAGGTCATAGAGCTGTGGTGCTTGTACCCGGTAACTATGGTGAACACCTGGCAGTAGAGACATTACATATTGATAAAAGCATAATCGTAAGGACAAGCAATTTTATCGGATATATGATTGAAAAGTGTGTAGAGTATGGGTTTGAAAGGGTGCTTATGGTAGGGCATCTTGGAAAGCTTGTGAAAGTAGCGGCAGGAATTTTTTATACTCACAGCCATACTGCCGATGCCCGTGCGGAAATAGTGACTGCCTATGCTGCAGCACAAGGGGCAGATATAGATACTGTTCAAGCATTATTACAATCAAATACTACCGAGCAAGCAGTAGAAATATTAGAGCAAGCAGGCATCACGGGAGTATATGATATGATTGCTAATCGTGTTAGTATCCGATGCAAGCAAAAATCCAGGGATGCATTAGAGGTGGGGACTATTATCTTTACGCTGGAAAAAGGGATTCTATCCATGAATAAGGAAGCAAAAAAAATACTGCGGGAGTTGAACGGTATTGAATAAGGTTTATGTGTTGGGGGTAGGACCGGGTTCGCCGGATTATGTGCTACCCATTGTTACGAAATTGGTGAGTGAATCGGATATAATTATTGGCGGACAGAGAAATCTAGATATATTTCAACTTGCTGATAAGAAAACAATGATTATTAAAAACAATTTAGCAGAGATTGTTGATGAAATAAAAGCAAAGAGGGATTTATATACAATATCGGTGCTTGTATCGGGAGACCCCGGTTTTTATAGTATGTTAAACTTTTTGTTGCAGCATTTTGATAAAGAAGATTTAGAGGTCATTGCGGGTATCAGTTCTACACAATATCTTATCTCACGTATGAAGACCTGTTGGCAGGATGCTGTACTTACGAGTCTTCATGGGAGGATGGACGATGACCTGATTAATATAGTCGGAAACAATAGAAAAGTGGTGCTGTTAACGGATTATCAATTCTCAGCCGACAAGATCGCTTCATATTTACTGGATAAAGGGATTAGTGGAAAAAGGATAACAGTTGGAGAAAACCTCAGTTATCCGGATGAGCGGATTGTTGAGGGAAGCTTAAAAGATATATCGCAAATAAATAATTTTAAAATGAGTGTGATGGTGATAGAAGATGAATGAATGGAAACAAGAAGAAGCCTGGGAGTATATAACTCCGGGTATACCTGATGAAATGTTTGTACGGGGCGAGGTGCCTATGACTAAGCGGGAGGCAAGGACGATTACAGTATCCAGGCTGAGATTGAAAGAAGATATGGTTATTTGGGATATTGGTGCCGGAACCGGTTCGATATCTATTGAAGCAGCACTCCAGTGCAAGCATGGCACAGTTTATGCGGTGGAAAGAAACATGGAAGGGATTCAGCTTATCAATCAGAACAGCATAAAATTTAAAGTAGAAAACATAAAAGTCATTGAAGGAAGTGCACCCGAAGTTTTAGAGAGTTTACCCGCACCGGACAGGGTGATGGTTGGAGGTGCAGGAGAATATTTAATAAAGGTGCTGGACTACACCCATCAAGTTCTAAAGTTTTCCGGGATAATCGTTACCAATTGTATCACCATAGAGACTGTATATGATACACTTAGCTGGATGGACAGCCATGCATATGAAGACATCGATGTGGTATGTGTATCAATTTCAAAAGCAAAAAAGGTGGGTATCAGGCATATGTTCCAAGCTTTGAATCCCATATATATCATTTCAGGGATGAAAGGGGAAAAAGCGTGAAAGGGAAATTCCATGGTATAGGCGTAGGACCCGGTGACTTTGAGTTAGTAACTTTAAAGGCAAAAAGACTGTTGGATGAGTGTGAGATCATAATAGCACCTGTGACAGCAGCAGAAAAGCAAAGCGTGGCATTAAGTATCGTCAAGCCTTTGTTGAACGAGGATAAAGAGATCATAACGCTTGTGTTTCCAATGACCTACGATGAAGATGAATTAAATAGACATTGGGATAAAGCGGCAGAGCAGATATGTGCTTTATTGGATGAAGAAAAAGATATCGTTTTTCTAACATTGGGTGACCCGATGGTCTATAGTACATATATGTATATTTTGAAAAGAGTAAAGGATAGGGACTATATCACTGAAACAGTACCGGGGATTACTTCATTCTGTGCAGCTTCAAGCCGTTTAGGGCTTCCGCTTGCAGAGGGGAAGGAGACTATCGCGATTATTCCTTCTGCTTATGAATGTGAGAATCTTGATGAGATATTGGATAGCTTCGATAATATCGTCCTTATGAAAATTTCTAAAAACTATGATAAGCTGGTAGATATTCTTGGGCAGCATGGATTAAAGGAAAATGCAGTATTGGTAAGCAGGTGCGGTTTGGACGGTGAAGTGATTGAATATGAGTTGGGCAGGATGGTCGGAGAAAAAGTAAATTATCTGTCTATGATTATTGTGAAAAAGAAGATGTGAGTTTAATTCACAGTCACAGATGTTGAGTTAGTAGGTTTCATTCGGGTGAGTATCATAATGTATTCCATGCTTTGCGTAGGTTTCTATTGGCATCGTGCCAAAAGAAACCTAAAATCACCATCCGTGGTGATTTTCCGGCTGCATCATTCCACACATTATGATACTACCCTCTAAGAGGCATTTGAGAAAATATGATTTAGGACCAGTCGAGATTGCTAAAGAAGTTACTTAGCACGCAGAAGGAATGTGACTTAGGGACTGGTCTGCTGTCCTGACTGGTTTTGAAGGACTGCGGCCCTGTCCCTATGTCATGTTTCTGAGCAAAATGTAAGTTTAAGAAAAGGAGTGTTAAAATAATGGTTTATTTTATTGGTGCCGGTCCAGGGGATCCGGAATTAATTACCGTAAAAGGTCAAAGGCTGATTAAAGAAGCGGATGTAATCATTTATGCCGGTTCCTTGGTGAATCCTGCTGTTTTAAACGGTGCGAAAGAGAATGCTGAGATTTATAACAGTGCAGGAATGACATTGGAAGAAGTACTGCAAGTAATGAGGGATGCGGAAGATGAAGGTAAAATGGTTGCACGGGTGCACACCGGAGACCCCAGTATTTACGGTGCGATACGGGAACAGATGGATGCTCTGGATGAAATGAATGTTTCGTATGAAGTGATTCCTGGTGTAAGCTCATTTTTAGCAGCTGCGGCAGCATTGAAGAAGGAATTTACGCTTCCGGGTGTCTCACAAACGGTTATTCTTACCCGCCTGGAAGGAAGAACCGCTGTCCCGGAAGGTGAAAAATTAAGCAGCCTTGCGAAGCATGGTGCATCCATGTGTATTTTTTTAAGTGTAGGAATGATGGGGAAGGTAGTAGAAGAACTGCTGGAGGGTTATCAAGAAGATACGCCAATCGCAGTAATTCAGAAGGCATCATGGTCGGACCAAAGAATTGTACTGGGTACTTTAAAGGATATTATCCAAAAGGTAGAAGCAGCAGGTATTACTAAGACAGCACAGATTGTTGTAGGTAATTTCCTGGGAAATGAGTATGAGCTTTCAAAGCTTTATGATAAGACATTTAGTCATGAATTCAGGAGTGCAAAGGAATGAAAACGGCGGTTATAGCGCTTACGAAGAATGGAAGCAGGCTGGCAAAGCATTTGGCAGATATAATGAGGGCAAGTCTATATCTGCCTAAAAAGTTTTGCGAGCAATATAAAGATGCTCTTCCTATAGAAAATAAATTGACTGACCTTATGGAAGATATTTTCTATCAATATGATGCTTTGGTATTTATTATGGCATCAGGTGTTGTTGTAAGGAGCATAGCCCCTTTTATAAAAGATAAAAAGACAGATCCGGCGGTAGTGGTATTGGATGAGAAGGGTAAAAATGTAATCAGCCTTTTATCCGGGCATATTGGCGGCGCGAATAGGCTTGCTTTGGAGATAGCAGACAGCATTGGCGCGAATCCGGTCATTACGACAGCCAGTGATGTCAGCGGGACATTGTCGGTTGATATGCTTGCAAAGCAACTGGGGTGCAGCATAAAACATGAAGAAGATTTGACCGCAGTAACTGCGTCTGTTGTGAATGGGGAAAAGATAGGCTTTTATAGTGATTATGAAAATATTTTTGAAATGCCGGATAATATTATATTGCTTAATGGTGACGAAGAAATCGATACAAGCTATGCAGGAATAATATTTTTAACACATTATGCGAACAAGAAGTGCAGTATACCGCATGTTTTTCTTAGACCGAAAAGTGTGGTTTTGGGTATCGGGTGCAGGAAAGGTATTTCAAAAGAGAAGGTACTGGAGGCTGTTAAAGAATACTTACAGCAGCTTTTTATCAGTATTCGATGCATCAAGCAAATAGCAACAGTAGATGTGAAAAAAGAGGAGCAGGGATTAATACAAGCAGCACAAGAGTTAGGAGTCCCATTAGTAATCATCGCTAGGGAACAGATACGACAAGTAGAGCAAGAGTTTGAATGCTCACAATTTGTGAAAGATACAATCGGAGTAGGCTGCGTAGCACAGCCTTGTGCACTGCTTTCCTGCAGCAATGGCAGGTTAATAGGAAGCAGGTTTAAAAAAGAAGGTGTCACTGTAGCAGCAGCAGTGGAAAAACAATTGAAAATTGAAAATTCAGAATATGTATGGCAAGGTTCATTCAGGTAAGTACCATAGTGTACTCACCCTTTAAGAGGCATCAGAGGAAATCGGACTTGGGGACTGGTCTGCTGTCAGGCTCGATTTTTGGCCGGATTGCGGCCCTGTCCTCATGTCAGATTTCCGAACAATCAGCACCTTTTCAGTTTGAACTATCCCTCTATTTGTCAGTGTATGTATCAATTTATAGAAAACTTGGCTTGTAGCTCCGAGCTCCAAGCTTTATAATTAATGGGAGGTTTGTTTATGTCAGGTAAAATTTATGTCATTGGTCTTGGTCCCGGAGGGCGGGAGCACATGACTCAAAAGGCTTTAAAAGCGATAGAAGTATCTGAAGTTATTGTAGGATACAAAACATATATAAATTTCATAGAAGATTTATTGGACAGTAAGGAAGTAGAAAGTTCAGGAATGCGAAAGGAAATTGACCGGTGCCGGTTTGCGCTGGAAAAGGCATTGGAAGGCAAGACGGTTTCACTTGTAAGCAGTGGTGATGCAGGAGTATATGGCATGGCGGGAATCATGCTTGAAGTTGTAAAAGAAGCGGGTATAGATATTGAAGTTGAGATTGTACCGGGAATATCTGCTGTAAATGCGGCAGCATCGGTATTAGGTGCTCCTGTCATGCATGATTTTGCTGTCATTAGTTTGAGTGATTTGTTAACGCCGTGGACAGTCATTAAAAAAAGATTAGAATGCGCATCACAGGGTGATTTTATTATTGCTCTATATAATCCGAAGAGTCACGGGCGGACAGAACAAATCATCAGGGCACGGGATATAATGATGGAATATAAATCTTCCGATACGCCGGTGGGTATTGTAAGGAATGCTTGCAGAGAAGGTCAGCAGATACAAATTACAAACCTTGGAGAGATGCTGGATTGTGACATTGATATGCTTTCAGTTGTGATTATCGGTAATTCTGCTACCTATATCCATGAAGGAAAAATCATTACACCCAGGGGATATGAGTTATGATTTTAGTATTTGCAGGAACCCAAGATGGAAGGGAACTAGCAGCTTTATTAGCAGCACGGGGTTACAAAACAGTTGTATCCGTTGTATCGGACTATGGTGCAGAGTTAGTACAGCCAATGCAGGAGATACAAGTAGTCAAGGGGAAACTGCAAAAGTCTGAGATGATAAAACTTTTTCAAGACATGGATATAACCACTGTATTAGATGCGACACACCCCTTTGCAAGGAATGTATCTGAAAATGCTATTCATGCTTGTAAGGAAGCAGGCATTTATTATCTGAGATATGAAAGACCTACAGAGGATTATGCAGGATATGATAATGTCATTGCAGTAGAGTCGGTTAAGCATGCTGTGGATATGCTCAATAAGATGGAAGGCAGGGTGCTTTTAACAACAGGAAGCAACAGTCTGGATATTGTGACAAAAGGGATTAACGAAAAAGATAGGATTGTTGCCCGTGTACTTCCCGGTTTAGAGATAATGAGTAAATGTATACAATTAGGGTTGCAGCCCAAACAGATTATTGCTATGCAGGGACCTTTCAGCAGGGAGTTAAACAGAGAGATGTTTAAACACTGTAATGCACAGATAGTATTGACGAAGGACAGCGGAAGCGTAGGTGGAACACAAAGCAAGATATTAGCAGCACAAGACTCAGGTATTCCTATCATTGTGATTACACGGCCTCAAGTAGAATATCCCTTGTGGGCTGAAACATTCGAAAAGGTATTGGAGAGATTAAGAGAATGGGAAAACTGATATTAGTTACGGGTGGTGCCAGAAGCGGAAAAAGTACCTTTTCCGAAAACAAAGCTTCAGAGTTGGGGAAAGAAATCCTTTATGTTGCGACTTCAATCCCTTTCGATGATGAAATGAAGGATCGAGTAAGAAAGCATAGGGAACAGCGGCCAAGCTGCTGGGATACTCTTGAAGTGTATAAAGATTTAGATATTAGAATAAAGCAGGCATATAATAACCAGCATGGGATACTAGTGGATTGCATCACTGTTATGGTTACTAATATACTTTTTAGCAATGATGATATTAACTGGGATACTTGTACCATGCAGGAAATTAATAAACTTGAACTGCAGGTTAAAAGTGAGATTAATAAATTGATTGATGTTTGTAATGAGTTCACAGTACCGATGATTGCCGTGACCAATGAGTTGGGAATGGGAATCGTTCCTGAAAATAGATTAGCAAGAATTTTCAGAGATATAGCAGGCAGAGTGAATCAACAGCTTGCAGCAGCAGCGGAAGAAGTATATCTAGTCGTATCAGGGATACCGGTGAGGATTAAATAAGGAAGTCACTGCAAGCTTTATTGATTGCTATAGATGGGGGCAAGTATATGTTCAAAAAAATAATTCTAATGATTCAATTTCTTACACAAATTCCTATCCCTGTTAACTTGGACGCAAACGAGGAAGATTTCGGCAAGGGGCTGGCATTTGGTCCATTGATTGGGTTATTGATTGGCGCATTTATTACTGCAACATATTATGCAGCCGGTTTAGTATCACCGGGTTTGTTTGCAGCTGCTGTTACTATGATTTTTTATGCGTTTATCACCGGGGGCCTGCATATTGACGGGTTAGGCGATACCTTTGATGGTCTGTTCAGCAACCGTTCCAAAGAACGCATACTGGAAATCATGCGTGACAGCCGGGTGGGAACGAATGCAGTGATAGGCATAGTTTCTATGTTTTTACTCAATATTGCGTGCATTGCTGAATTTCAAGCAGATACAGCAATAAAGATATTGCTTCTGATGCCTGTGATTGGACGTTTGGGTTCAGTATGTTCAGCCGGCATGTCCAAATATGCCAGAAGTGGAAGCGGACTAGGCAAAGCATTTATTGATTACTGCGGAATAAAGCAAATCATTATTGGAACGATAATCTCGGGCATAATTGCATTCATGTTATTTAATGTGAAAGGATTTGTTTTTGTAGTTGCTACTATAGTATTCACCTATTTATTCGTAAGGTTTGTGACAGCAAGAATCGGTGGCATGACAGGCGATACCTGCGGTGCCGCCTGTGAATT
>JBFWMP010000058.1:0-14910 GCA_050251575.1 Clostridia bacterium | reverse complement strand
AATGCACTAGCAATTGTAACTGCTTTCTGCATCCCTACTTCTGTCATAAATTCCTTACTTCTTGCCGTATGGAGGATAGTTCCTCCCCTATGTAAAATATCTGAAACAGATCTTAAATTCATTTCCAAGATGTCTCCGCTAATCAGTCCATTATATCCCTTGCGAATCCCCATTACTTTAAGTCCATAATGAATACCTGTACGAACTACGGCTCGGATAGCTGCATTCATACCTGGTGCATCCCCACCACTTGTCAGAACTCCAATCGTTTTTATTTCAGACATTAGAAGCCCCCCTTAGTTATTTTAATTAATTAACAAACTTCTAAAAAAAAAGGGTTAAAACCCTGTTTCAATAATAATACTATGTGCTTCTTCCACCTCAGATTCAGGTACAAGTACTTCATAATAATTATCGTTATTTTCTACATTCTTACTAATAGGTCGTATCTTAACTAATAATCCCTCTTTTTCTAATATCTCTTGCAGCTTTGTTACGATTTCTTTGCTTTGGGCCATATAAACCACAGTCCACATACTCATTCGCCCCTTTTTTAACGGTCTCCTAAACAATGTATATTATTCACCAGTTTTGATAATACCATGCTTGGAATATATAACAGCCTTGCCTCTCACCTTCATTGCTGAAGTAATTTCGGTGAATTGTGCAATATATATTTCACCTTTATCCAGCTTTTCAGTATGATGAAACTTAGTATCTCTTCCTCTAGTTAATCCAATAATATTAACACCATTTTCTTCAGCTTTTATGATAATGTAATCACCGGATACACCATTTTCTTCACTCATATAAAAACACCTCGCACTAATATTATATTATTTTAGTTTAAAAATCAATACATTTATCAATAATTTCATATTACCTATTATCACCCTTTTTCATCAAGCACAATCAACAACTTTGATACATTCATCCCCAACGATACTTTTCAGCTCATCTAACAAATGATCATTGAGTGTTACCCACATATCTCTTGATGCCAAGGAAAGCTTTTTATCTTCTTCGAAATACACATATACAGGAGTACTTCCATTGAAAAACCGCAAAACAGATGTTAGCCGTTCTACTGTATCGCTGGTATCTTTAGCAACCTTTATATATAATTTTTTTAAATCCTCATCTATTTTCAATGGTATGACTTCTTCACATAATATCTTAGGCTGCTCTTCTTCACGCACACTTATTCTTCCTTTTATTGTTACCACACTATCTTCTGTAATAAAACCGGAATATTTATCTAGAATTTTAGGAAAAATAATCACTTCTATTGCTCCATAAGAATCTTCCAATGTTACAAAAGCCATAAGACGATTACTTTTTGTAGTCTTCGTCTTTTTAGAACTAATCATTCCACCTACCGCAACGTTCATACCATCCCGCAGAAGTTTTAGTTCACCTCCTGCACCAACTTCTCCAGTACTCTCTTCTGACAAGGTAAGGTCAGCCGTAGTAACACTGACAAGCTGACTCAACTGAGATTGGTATTGATCCAGCGGATGTCCTGACAGATATAGCCCGATTGTTTCTTTCTCCATTGCTAACAGCGCCTTTTGAGGATATTCATTGATTCGCGGCAGCTCATCGTCAATTAAAAAAGTATTTTCTTGAGTAGCCTCATCACCAAATAAGGAAATCTGTCCCTCAAGGTTTTTCTTGCGACTCTGTCCGATTCCATCCAATACTCCCTCATATACCGATATCAATTGAGAACGATATACTCCAAAGCAATCAAAAGCACCACATTTAATCAGGCTTTCTACAAGCCGCTTATTTAAATCTCTGTCACACATTCTTTCACAAAAATCTCTGAAATTTTTAAAAATACCCGTACGATTTCTTTCTTCTGTTATTGCAATAGTAACATTTCTTCCTACATTTTTTACTGCCGCCAATCCAAAACGTATAGAGTTTTCAGAGACTATAAATGTATCACAGCTTTCGTTAACATCAGGCGGTAGAAGCCGGATTCCTAATCTCTTGCATTCATGAATATATTGAGATACCTTCGAGCTATTGTCCAGTACGCTGGTAAGCAATGCAGCCATAAACTCTGTCGGATAATAGCACTTCAGCCATGCAGTCTGATATGCAATGACTGCATAAGCCGCAGCATGAGACTTGTTAAAAGCATATTTTGCAAAGTCCATCATTTCATCAAATATTTCCTTTGCAGTCTGTTCATCTAATCCATTCCTAATCGCTCCGGGAACAGTAACATTTCCCTCTTCATCAATAATTCCATAAATAAAGTTATTCTTTTCTTTTTCCATTACATCAGTTTTCTTTTTAGACATGGCTCTCCTTACAAGGTCAGCCCTGCCCAAGGAATATCCGCCTAATTCACGGACAATCTGCATTACTTGCTCTTGGTAAACAATACATCCGTAAGTAACGTCTAAGATATCTTCTAATAATGGATGTTTATACCTGATTAGATCAGAGTTGTGTTTATTTCTAACGTAACGGGGTATTTGGTCCATCGGTCCCGGGCGATACAAAGCTACTCCTGCAATGATATCTTCCAACGACTGCGGCTTAAACTCTTTCATAAACTGCTTCATTCCCGGACTTTCAAACTGAAATACTCCTTCCGTATCTCCTTGGCACCACAAATCAAAGACCGGTTTTTCTTCAAAGCTGATTTTATCAATGTCAATTTCTATGCCCCTGGACTGCCGAATCATCTTTATTGCATCTCTTATAACCGTTAAGGTTCTCAGCCCTAAAAAATCCATCTTCAAAAGACCCAGTTCTTCAAGGGTTCCCATTGGGAACTGGGTCGTGACAATATCGTCATTCTTTTGCAGCGGAACATAGGTAGAAATCGGCTCTTTTGAAATCACTACTCCCGCTGCATGGGTAGAAGCATGTCTCGGCAGCCCTTCCAAAGCTTTTGCCGTATCAATTAACTGCCGTACTTGTCCATCCGAATCATAGAGTTTTTTAAAATCGCTATTTACTTCAAGCGCCCTGTCGATAGTCATACCTATTTCAAATGGAATCTGTTTTGCAATCGCATCTACATCTGCATAAGGAACATTCAAGGCTCGTCCTACATCTCGAATTGCCGCCCTGGCAGCCATCGTACCGAAGGTTATAATTTGTGCTACCCTATCCTTTCCGTATTTGCTGATTACATAATCTATTACTTCCTGCCTTCGCTCATAACAAAAGTCAATGTCTATATCAGGCATACTGATTCTTTCAGGATTTAAAAATCTTTCAAATAACAAGTTGTATCTTATTGGATCAATATTAGTTATCCCTAAACAATATGCTACTAGGCTCCCTGCTGCAGAACCTCTTCCCGGACCAACCATGATATCATGATCCCTGGCATACTTGATAAAATCCCATACAATTAGAAAATAATCAACATATCCCATGTTGCGTATTACGTTCAATTCATACTCCAACTTATCCTCAGCCTCAGTATTTATATCTTTATACTTATTATGCAAACCTTCCTTACATAACATTTCTAAATATTCATATGCACTATAGCCTTCCGGTACCTGAAATGAAGGCAAATGCAGATTCCCAAATTCAAACTCTACATTACATCGTTCAGCAATTGTTTCAGTATTTTCCAAAGCCTCCGGCGCATTAGAAAATAACTGCGCCATTTCTTCTGCAGTTTTTAAATAAAATTCAGAACTCTCAAATTTAAGTCTCTTATCATCATCAACGGTTTTTCCTGTCTGAATACATATCAAAACATCTTGATTTTTTGCATCTTCCTTTTTAACATAATGAATGTCGTTGGTTGCAACAAGCCCAATGCCTGTATCCTTTGAAAGCCTGATAAGCTGCTGGTTCACCTTACGCTGCTCTTCAAGTCCATGATCTTGCAATTCAAGATAAAAATCTTCTCTGCCAAAAGCAGAGGCATATTTCTCAGCAAGCTGCTTCGCCTTCTCATAACTGCCTTTAATTAATGCCTGTGGAATATCTCCCGCAAGACAAGCACTGAGTGCTATAATACCTTCATGATATTCTTCCAATATCTCAAAATCTATTCTTGGCTTATAGTAAAAACCTTCAGTAAAGGCTGATGATACAATTTTCATAAGATTACTATATCCTGTCATATCCTTAGCTAAAAGTACCAGATGCCCTTGATTGCTATCAAACTCACTGACCTTATCATGCCTGCTTCTTGCAGCTGTATATACTTCACACCCAATAATAGGTTTAATTCCATTCTTTTTTGCTTCCTTATAAAATTCGACAACTCCATACATTACACCATGATCTGTAATCGCAATACTGTGCATTCCAAGGTCTTTCACCCGCTTTATCAAATCTTTAATCCGAGATGCACCATCTAATAAGCTATATTGTGTATGAACGTGTAAATGTGTAAAAGCTCTCATATTAATCGCCTTCCTATATTAAATGCATTAAAGATGCACAATCTTTATTGTGTTATATAGTAATAACTCTACTACTATTATAATATACTTCTTGAAAAGTGCAAATTATATAATAAAAAAGCACCCTCCTTATAAGATGGTGCTCCTAGCTCCTAGCTCCTAGCTCCTAGCTCCTAGCTCCTAGCTCCTAGCTCCTAGCTCCTAGCTCCTAGCTCCTAGCTCCTAGCTCCTAGCTCCTAGCTCCTAGCTAATCATTATCCTATATCTCACAGGTATCCACAATCTTAACGTTCAATTCTTTGATTAAATCAATATCAGGGAATACCTCTTTTTTTGTACCATTGGCATCATAAACTATACGTATAACCGGTCTTGTGGGAAATCCTTTGTTTAGCTTAATAATAATACCCTTTTCTCCTGTACTGAGCAATATACCTGTACCGATTGGATAAACAGCAATATTCTCAATAAAACACTGCACGATAGATTTGTCAAAATGGCGTTCACTAAGTGCGATAATATATTCTATTGCTTCATGGACCTTTATTTTATCTTTGTATACTCTATCAGATGTTAAGGCATCATATACATCTGCGATTGCCACTATTCTAGCAAATAAATGTATATTCTCACCACAAATACTTAGGGGATACCCGCTTCCGTCAAACCTTTCATGATGTGCAAGAACAATATAAGCTGAAGACGCGCTAATATTAGGATTATTCTTAATAAGCTCATATCCTAACGTTGTATGCTTTTTAATCATCTCAAACTCTTCTGCATCTAATTGCGCCGGTTTTTTTAATATTTCCTCAGGAATAACGATTTTCCCAATATCATGAAGCAGCGCACCTACTCCTAAATCTCTAAGTCTTAATTGGTTAAGTCCCAACTTGATACCTGTAATAATTGAGAGGACACATACATTTACAGAATGTGCAAAAGTATAATCGTCTGCAGTTTTCAAATCACTAAGATTCACTAAAATCTCATCGCTATATAATAACTCATCAACAATCTGATTTACCATACTTTTCACTTTATCAGAAGCGAAATAGGATGAATGCTTACAGTCCTCCATAATATTTCTGATTAAAGCTTTTGCTTCCAACCTAGTCCTGTCATTGATGATATCTTTAATTTCAATATCCTTTGAAAGCTCATCATCTATGTAAATGTCAAAAATGTTACATTGCTTTAACCTGTCAATATAGTTTTGTTTGAGTTGGACACCTGCGCTCAAAAGTACTTGTCCATCTTCCGTATATATTGACCTTGCCAGTTTCGCTCCGTTTTGGATACTGTCGATAGATATTCTTCTCATTGGCTTCCCCCAAAAATATATAAAAAATAATCTAAATAGACTTTATTATTAGTAAAAATTAATGCAGAATTGCAATATAGCATTATATTTCATTCTGCATTATTCTACCATATCATATCTTTCGACAGGAATAATGAAAAATCCTTCATTTTCTTTATAATTATATAATAATAGTACCCAAGACCTATTGGGTCCATGCATGCTATGTAGTGCTCTTCATGTTTCAGCGCCTTATGCAACAATCAGGTCTTTCTATTCTCTAAGCTATCAGCAATCTTTTGAAGCTTTCTTAATCTGTGATTTACTCCAGATTTTCCTACAGGAGGATGCAACATCTCTCCTAGCTCCTTCAACGTTGCTTCCTTAGCTTCTAAGCGTATCCTTGCTATTTCCTTTAGATTGTCCGGCAGCCCATCTAAACCCAGGGTATTTTTTATCAACTCAATACCTTGTATCTGCTTTAATGAGGCATTGATAGTCTTCTCCATATTTGCCGTTTCACAGTTTATTACACGATTTACATTATTGCGCATCTCTTTGATAATCCGAATATTTTCTAATTCCATCAAAGACTTATGCGCACCGATAATATTTAAAAAATCTACAATATTTTCGCTTCCCTTGAAATAAATAACATAATTCGATTTTCTTAAAACAATCTTAGCACTTAGTCCAAAACATTCAAGTAATCTGCAAAAATCCTTGCTTAACAGATAATGATTTGTTACAATTTCAAGGTGATATGTTTTATCAGGATCTATCACAGAACCCCCCGCTAAAAATGCTCCACGAATGAAAGCTCTTTTGCAACAGTCTTGTATTGTTAATTCATCGCTAATCCTATAATTTAGCAAGTTTTTAAAAGCCTCATCATCTTTTATTAACCCCAAACCTTTGAACATATTATTAAGATTTTCTTGACCTCTGATATACAAATTATAACTATTAGTATTTCTACCTGTTTTGTAACCTTTAATATTTAAAGTCGTCAGAACTCCAAAATTCCATTTAATCAATCTGAAAACACGTCTTGCTACCGAAGCATTTTCAGTATTAATCTTAAAACTGGGGTCTGAAATTGTACCCTTAAGGGCGCCGGAAAAACAAATAACACCGGCAAGTTCTGCCTTATTACAGCACTCTTTTTCATTCGGCAATCTACATAATTCACTTTTCATTTTAGATGAGAAAGACATTAAAACACCCCCGTACTTAGCTCGGAGCTTGGAGCTCAGAGTTAATTGTCAATTCTTAAAATATCTTCTGCATAAACACGTAAAATCTCTGCTACCCCCCATGCCTGCGCAAAACAGCCTCTTGGAATGTCTGGTGCATCTCCATCAAATATTTCTGAAACAGAACCTATACAAGCATCTCCAAGATGATCTTGAAATGGTTTAATAAATCGCAAGCACATTGATGTGCTCTCATCAGAATCACCATAAACCTTTCTATACGCAGTCACAAAAGGCCCTATCAACCAACTCCACACTGTCCCTTGATGATATGCACCATCCCGTGCAAAAGAATCTCCTGCATAAACACCCCTATATTCACGTTCGGATGCTGACAAGCTTCTTAATCCATAAGTGGCATACAGCTGCTGATATACCGTTTTCACGACTGATCGCGCTTTATCTCCTTTCAATACGGGAAAGGGCAGACTCACTGCAAGAATCTGATTAGGCCTTATCTTATCATCCTTTATATCCTGATTCACAGTATCAAACAAACACGACTTTTCTTCATTCCAAAATTCTTTTTCAAAAGACTCTTTTGTTCGCGATGCAATTTTAAGGTACTGTTCCCCATCGTCATATTTTTCTGAAATATATGCCATAATATTTAGTGCATTATACCATAATGCATTGATTTCTACCGCCTTTCCATGTCTTGGCGTTACGATCCACTCCCCAACCTTCGCATCCATCCATGTTAGCTGAGTATTCATATTTCCGGCGAATATTAGTCCATCATCATCCATCCCAATATGATGAATAGTACCGTGCATATAAGCATTAATAATCTCTTTTAATTTACCATAAATATGTTCTTTTACAAAATCATAATCTCCCGAATATTGCAAATACTTGTATACCGCATTAAAAAACCACAAAGCAGCATCAACCGTATTATATGAAGGTTCTTCTCCTTCATCAGGAAATACATTCGGAATCAAACCATATTTTATATGTTTTGAAAAAGTATATAAGATATTTTTGGCATCTTCAAACCTCTTCGTCACTAATGTCAAACCAGGTAAAGCAATCATCGAATCCCTTCCCCAGTCGGTAAACCAAGGATATCCGGCAATAATGGTTTTAGAACCGGTAGATTTTCTATCAACGATAAAATGATCTGAAGCTTTTACAAGCGTATTCATAAAGTCATCTTCGTATCCCGCTGTTTTGATTAATGAATGAATCCGCTCTTTTTCCATCTCAATGACCTGACGTCCTTCAAGCTTCTTAGGTTCTCCGACTCCTGCTGTCAGCGTAATATATTTTTCTATCCCCGGCTCAATATCAATTTCAAATAGACCGGGAATATAATGGTCTTCTAACGGATACAAACCCCTTTCCCTTTCTATTGTATAATCCATATTATAATAATACAATCCTTGTCTTTTTATAAACTTACCCTCATTAGAATGAATAAAAATATCAACATCTGCACAAGAGGGCGTTAAGACCACCCCTTCCTGCTGGTCTTGTTGTTCAAAATGAAGGCTCTTGCTGGTGGAATTAAAATGATAATCTCGAAAATTCACCAATGGTGCTATTCTCAGCTTGCATTTTCTATTGGCAGAATAGACCCGATATAAAATCACAACTTCATTTTTCCCATAAACCATACATACTTTTTTATCAATAAAAATATCTTGTATATTATAAATAAAGGTAGGTATTGGATTCATAATAAACCTTTGAAGATATAAATATCCTTTACTAAGATAGTCAGGAGTCTTGTTTGTATAAAGATGATATTCTTTATCCTCAATGACGATGCTCTCATCTAATTCTGATAAAATAAGGTGTCTTTGAACAGGAGCCTTAAGAGAAGCAACCAAAAGGCCATGATATCTTCTCGTATTTGCGCCAATCACGCTTGATGAGGAAAAACCACCAATGCCGTTTGTCAAAAGCCATTCTTTCTGTATCCCCTGCTCATACGTTTTCCAATTACCTTTGCCAAATTCCATATTAGCCTCCACTTATCCACTAATCTTTGAATCCTTATCCATATCCCGATGATTAATGACTACCCTATGATTCTTTTTTATCAAGTACTCTCCCAATGCTTCTGCAATGGTAACTGAACGATGTTTTCCACCCGTACATCCGATGGATACTACCAATTGTGATTTACCTTCTTCGATATAGTGAGGTATAAGAAATTCCAGCATTTCATCAAGCTTAACCAGAAATTCACCGGCTTGCGGCCATTTGATTACATAACTTTTTACATCCTCATTAAGTCCGGTATGCTCTTTGAGTGTACTGATGTAGTATGGATTCGGAAGAAAACGAACGTCAAATACCAAATCAGAATCCAATGGTATCCCATATTTAAAGCCAAAAGAAAGAATGGTTATAATAATCCCTTGGTACTGCTTTCCTTCAATAAATATACTGGTTAATTGATCTTTCAATTGACGTGGAAGTAAGTTTGATGTATCTATAATATGATCTGCTCTTTTCCGTACATCTTCCAGCAGATTCCGTTCCGCTTCAACTGCCTCAACTACCCTTCCTTCTACAGCTAAAGGATGTTTTCTTCTGCTTTCCTTATATCTCTTAATGAGTACCTCATCACTCGCCTCTAAAAACAGAATTTCATACATATATCCTGCTTCCTTCAGTGCTTCCAAACCATTGAAAAGCTCGCTGAATAAATCTCCTCCTCTTATATCAATAACCAATGCAATCTTTTCTATTTTCCCCTGAGACTGAAAACATATTTCTGCAAATTTAGGAATCAATGTTGGCGGCATATTATCAATACAATAATACCCCAAGTCTTCCATGCATCGAATCGCCTGACTCTTACCTGCCCCCGACATACCGGTAATTATTACAAACCTCATTCTTCACACCTCTTTTGTTCATTTATGCTACTCTTCTCCTACCATTCTCACTTCCGTATGCAACTCTACTCCAAACTTTGCCTTAACCACCTCTTGTATATGCTTAATCAAGTGAATCACATCCTGCGCAGTAGCATTTCCTTTATTTACAATGAATCCACAGTGCTTAGCAGACACCTGGGCTCCACCGATACTATAACCAGTTAGTCCACTATCCTCAATTAATTTTCCCGCATAATATCCTTCAGGTCTTTTGAATACACTTCCTGCACTCGGATATTCAAGCGGCTGCTTATCTTTTCTCCTTCTATTCAAATCATCCATCTTCTCCTTGATAGCTTCTTTATTCCCATGTTCAAGTTTAAGCTTAGATCCTGCTATGATTTTTCCAGTACCTTGAAATATACTGGACCTATAACCAAAATGATGTTCATCACCACATACCGTACATAGCTGACCATCTTCATTGATGTAGTTCGTTTCTATCACCACATTTTTCATCTCTCCATCATAAGCTCCTGCATTCATCATCACGGCACCTCCTAACGTACCGGGAATTCCGGATGCAAACTCTAGTCCAGTGAGCTCATTCCGCATGGCAACATTCGCCAACTTAGATAGCAGCACTCCTGCCTCACAGTATATATTAGTGGCATTAACTTCTATCTTATTTAAGTATTCGTGAGTTTTAATTACCAATCCTCTTATTCCTTTGTCACTTACAAGCAGATTTGAACCATTGCCCATAAGGAAATACTCTATACCATATTTTTTACTAAGCTTGATAATTTCACCTATCTGCTCACTAGACTCCGGCAATAGCATTATATCGGCATTTCCTCCTATTCTAAAGGAAGTATGATTGCTCATTGATTCGTTTAAAAAGATATTTTCCTTTGGTATAACAGGCTTAATAGCTTTTATAAATTCTTTATATTCCTCCACTTTCCACCCTCCACTAATAATTATATTATAAGCTGAATTCTAACTTCTATCATTCTATTTTATCCTCACATCTATCTGTATATTACTGCAAAGAGTAAAATAAAGCTATAGATATGGGCTACGATACCCTATGAGGTTCCTTTAATTCATAAAATATAAATGATGCGGCGTAATTGCATTGGTTGTCATCCTGAACGTAGTGAAGGATCTTATACATAAAACTCAAGATTCTTCGCTATGCTCAGAATGACAGATAACGCCGCATTATTCTGCAATTCCGGCTTAGCCCCATTATATATCATAAGGCTATTATATCAAAAAAAAGTGCCTATAGGTCAACCTATAAACACTTTTTACAAATTTCTTATCTTCCCAGCATTGCTGCACCAATAATACCGGCATCATTTCCCAACTGTGCAGCTTTGATTTCCGTTTGAGCAACATCTCTGCTATAAACTTGCTGTGCTACTTGTACTCTTAAAGGATTAAGCAAGTAATCCCCTTCCTTAGATACTCCGCCCCCAATCAAAAGCACTTCCGGTTGAAAAATATTGATAGCATTTGTAACTCCTGTTGCAAGATAAGCCACATATTCATCCACGACTTTCTGTCCTGTAAGATCTCCAGCTCTTGCTGCATCAAACGCAGTTCTTCCTCTCACCTTTTCCAAATCTCCATCAATTATTTCATAAAGCAAGGACTGAGGATTCTCTTCCGCTGCCTTTTTTGTCTGCCGGACAAGTGCCTTGGCAGACGCATATGCCTCCCAGCATCCTTTTCTTCCGCAAGTACAGGGTTCTCCATCCATCCGAATTACAGTGTGCCCCAGTTCCCCTCCGGCAAAATTAAAACCACTGTAGATTTTCTTATTAATAATGATTCCAGAACCTACACCCGTACCTAAAGTAATAGTAACTGAGTTATTAGCAGTCGCAGCTCCGCCAGCAACGACCTCTGCTAACGCTGCGCAATTAGCATCATTATCAATATATACAGGCAAATCTATCAGCTTTCGCATCTCCTGCCGCATTGGGACATGAAAAAAATTAATATTATTAGAATAGATGATAAAACCTCTGTCATTATCCGGTGTACCCGGACTTCCTATTCCAACTGACTTAACATCTTCAAGACAACATGCCGCATCCCCTAGAACCTTGAAAGAAAGTTGTGCCATATCCTTGATGATTTCAGAATAGTGCCTCGATGCTCTGGTGGCAATACTATCCTTATGAACTATATTTCCTTTTTCATCAACCAAGCCTACAGCTATATTCGTTCCACCCAGGTCAATTCCAATATACATATGGGTTCGCCTCTATATGATAATATTTTTTCTTCTCTTTAAATAATCCAACAGCTTATGTGTGGAAGTATTCATCACAAGCTCTTCCGGCATACCTACTTCTTCAAACAGCTCCTGCACTCTCTGAAAACTGCCTACATCAAAACTAAAATGAGCATCACTGCCTACTACTATTTTAACTCCCATCTCTTTGCACTTTCGCGCGATAATTGTGCAGTTTACTTCACTTCCGGCTCTAACTGCAAAAGAATGATTATTAATTTCAACAAGTTTATCATGATCCTTTACACATCTTAACACTTCATCAAAATTATATGTAAAAACGGGATTGCCGCTGTGCCCAATAGCATCAACATATTGATTCTCAATTGTTTTTATCCATGTATGCGTGTGCTGTTCTACTGTGCCCGGTTCGAGACATACCTCATGTAAGCTGGCAATAACCCAATCGAGCCTTTTCAAGTATTCCTCAGGCATATCAATGCTGCCTTCCATATCAACAATATTAGCTTCAACGCCTCTTAAAATCTTCACTCCATATATTTCTCTCGGTAATGTTCTTATATTTCCAAAGTGCCATAAATGTGGGGCATCCTCCATCGCAACACCGTGGTCTGTGATAGCAATCATTTCCATCCCTTTTTTAGATGCCTGCTCAGCTAACTCCTGAATTGTACTATACGCATGCCCCGTAGCAACTGAGTGACAATGAGTATCTACTATTAACTTCAAAATATCTCTCCTTTATCATGTATTATCTATTCTGTTGTATCTTGTATACTATTTTTCTGAATTTCTTCAATCAATCTTTGGTTCAGTTCTTCTGCTGCATTGTAGCCCATCTTCTTCTGTCTGTTATTCATTGCTGCAACTTCAACAATAATTGCAAGATTTCTACCTGGTCTAACCGGAATAGTTAATGATGGTATGTCCATACCTAAAACATTAGTATGCTCATCTATTAATCCTAGACGATCATAATGCTTATCCTCTTTCCAGAGTTCAAGATGGATAATCAAACCAATAGTTTCTGTATCTTTGACAGCACCCATGCCAAATATTTTCTTAACATCTATTATTCCTATTCCGCGAATTTCTATAAAATGTCTGATAATTTCTGGTGCACTTCCTACTAAAGTCCTCTCTGACACCCTTTTAACTTCAACAGCATCATCTGCAACTAATCTATGACCTCTCTTTACCAGCTCTATAGCCGTTTCACTTTTACCTACACCACTCTCTCCTAATATCAGAACACCTTCACCATAAACCTCTACTAATACACCATGTTGGGTAATACGTGGCGCCAAATAACTATTAAGATACTCTATAAGGCTACTCATAAATCTCGATGTCGATTCTTTTGTCCTTAGTACAGGAATACTATACTTTTTTGAACACTCAATAACCTCTGAAAAAATCTCAAGATCCCTAGTAATTATTATGGCTGGAATTCCAGCAGAAAATAATTTACATATACTGTCATATCTTTCCGAATCCGACATCCTTTTCAAGTATGTACTTTCAACCTTTCCCATGATCTGGAGTCTGTTTGCATCAAAATAGTCAAAGAAACCCGCAATCTGAAGCCCCGGCCTATTTACATCTGCAGTAATAATCTTTATCTCATCTATTTTTTCACATTCCCCAATCTTCTCTAAACGAAACTCTTTCGCAATCTGCCCCAAAGTTACAAAAAAAGAAGGACTACTCAAAATATCCCCTCCTAACAATTATCTTCTAGTACTTATTATATACTTTTTTAGATATTTAGCAAATAGCAAATTAATAATTGATATCATAAAAAAACCGCCTATCTATACAGATAAACGGTTTTAATATGGTGCGCCATCGCGGGCTCGAACCGCGGACACCCTGATTAAGAGTCAGGTGCTCTACCAACTGAGCTAATAGCGCATATAAATAACAGAATTCTTAAATTCAGGCAAAGCTTCCTTCGCATGGGCTCTAGAAACCGTTATTCTAAGGATATATAATAATGGTGCGCCTGAAGAGATTCGAACTCCTGGCCCACTGCTTAGAAGGCAGTTGCTCTATCCTACTGAGCTACAGGCGCTCATATAAGTAAAGGGGCATTACCCCACTCATTCTCATCGAGTCAGAGAACTATTTCTTGACTCAGTGGAGCTGATGAGCGGGCTCGAACCGCCGAACCTCTTCCTTACCAAGGAAGTGCTCTGCCTACTGAGCTACATCAGCATTTATTTGGGAAATCCCTTAAAAAAGGTACCTCCCATTAAATTAAATTGGCGACCCGGAAGGGGCTCGAACCCTCGACCTCCAGCGTGACAGGCTGGCATTCTAACCAACTGAACTACCGGGCCACATAATGGCAGGGGCAGAAGGATTTGAACCCTCGACACACGGTTTTGGAGACCGTTGCTCTACCAGCTGAACTATACCCCTGTATAAAATAATTGAAAATTGAGAATTATTTGTTCCCTTGTTCCAATTTCATCTTTTCCCCATTTTCAATTCTCAATTGTTTTTTTGGTGGGCCTTCAGGGACTCGAACCCCGGACCAACCGGTTATGAGCCGGTTGCTCTAACCAACTGAGCTAAAGGCCCAAATAAGCTTACTAACAAAGCTGGACAAACCAACCTTGTTAGTAATCATATATGGTATGGTGACCCATAGGGGATTCGAACCCCTGTAGCCGCCGTGAAAGGGCGGTGTCTTAACCGCTTGACCAATGGGCCAAATTGGCTCCTCAAGTAGGACTCGAACCTACGACCCTGCGGTTAACAGCCGCATGCTCTACCAACTGAGCTATTGAGGAATATTAAAAAGGGGGCATTCCTTACAAGAGGTGTGTCCCCTTACTTTAGT
>JBFWMP010000057.1:0-14994 GCA_050251575.1 Clostridia bacterium | reverse complement strand
ATAAAAAGTGCAGTTACTAGTGTAACCGCACTTTTTGCTATGCATCCAACAATTCTTTTAATATTTTATTAATCACCTGCGGATTTGCCTTGCCGCGACTGGCTTTCATGGATTGTCCCACGAGGAATCCTATCGCCTTTTCTTTTCCGGCCTTATAATCTGCTACTGACTGCGGATTGTCCTCAATAATCTTTTTTACAATCTCGACCAATTGAGACTCATCACTTATCTGAACTAGTCCTCTTTCTTTTACGATTTCTTCAGGATCTTTCACATCATCGAACATGGCTTCAAGAACTTTCTTTGCTGCTGAAGCATTGATGGTACCTTTTTCTATCAAAGAAATCAGCTTGGACATATACTGAGCCGAAAAAGGGACCTCTTCCGGTTCCATATTACGCTCTTTCAATATCCTCAACACATCTCCCATAAACCAATTACTTACTGTCTTCGCATTGGATCCCTGATCGACACATTCTTCAAAGAATTGTGCGAGTGTTCTAGAAGATGTAATGATAGAAGCATCATATTCCGGGAGCCCGTACTCTCCTATATAACGCATACGTTTTGCATTTGGCAGTTCAGGAATAGTTTCTCTGATTTCCTCTATCCATTCATCACTGATAACAATAGGCACAAGATCAGGATCAGGAAAATATCTATAATCGTGAGCTTCTTCCTTGCTTCTCATCGCATAACTCATTGCCTTCACATCATCCCATCGGCGTGTTTCCTGTTCAACTTTTCCGCCTGATTCAACTAATTCAATCTGCCTTTTTGTTTCATACTCCATTGCTCTGACTGCAGCCCTGAAGGAATTAACATTTTTCATTTCTGTTCTGGTACCAAATTCCTTCTGTCCAAATGGACGAATTGAAAGATTAATATCACAACGCAGCGATCCTTCCTGCATCTTACAATCAGATACATCAATATACTGCAGGACTGATTTCAGCGTTTCAAGTAATACTCTGGCTTCCTCAGGGGTTCTCATATCCGGCTCGGTTACAATCTCAATTAATGGAACACCACAACGGTTATAATCAATCAGCGAGCCTGTTCCCCATTCGTCATGTATTAGCTTTCCTGCATCTTCTTCAATATGTATCCTTGTAATTCCAATTCTTTTTTTCTCGCCATTTATCTCTATATCAATATAACCATTCTTACAAACAGGTAAGTCATACTGAGATATTTGGTATGCCTTGGGAAGGTCAGGATAAAAGTAATTTTTCCTATCCTGCTTTCCATACTGAGTAATTTCACAATTCGTTGCTAATCCTGCCTTGATTGCATAGTCAACCACCTTTTTATTTAATACCGGAAGTACTCCTGGCATCCCAACACAAATAGGGCAGCAGTGAGTATTTACTTCTCCCCCAAACTCAGTTGTGCAATCACAGAATATTTTTGTTTTTGTTGATAGTTCTACATGAACTTCAAGTCCCATCACGGTTTCATATGTCAATATAATCACCTCTCATATTAGTGAGGAGTGAATAGTGGAGAGTGGGGAGCAGAAAGTATTTAAACTCCCCACTCCTCACTCCTCACTCCTCACTTGTTCTTTTATAACTTTGGTCTCATTTTATGGAATTCCGTATTTTGTTCAAAGGTATACGCTGTCCTTAACAATGTTGATTCGGTAAAAGCCTTGCCAATCAGCTGCAACCCTATAGGCAGTCCTTGACTATCTGTCCCGCATGGGACAACTAATCCGGGCAAACCTGCAATGTTTACTGATACGGTACAAATATCAGCAAGGTACATTTCTAACGGGTCTACTGACTTCTCTCCTATTCTAAATGCTGTGGTAGGCGTTGTGGGTGTAATAATAACATCATATTTATTAAATGCTTCTTCAAAGCTACGCATAATTAAGGTTCTAACTTGCTGCGCTTTCTTGTAGTAAGCATCATAGTATCCTGAACTTAATGCATAGGTTCCCAGCATAATTCTTCTCTTTACTTCTTTACCGAAGCCTTCACTTCTGGTTTGCTTATATAAATCAAGTAAATCTTTGAACTTGTCAGCCCTGTATCCGTATTTAATCCCATCATATCTTGCTAAATTAGAGCTTGCTTCAGCAGAGGATATCAGGTAATAAGCAGGTAGTGCATATTCCGTAATAGGCAGTGAGAATTCCTCAAATTCCGCTCCCAATGTCTTTAATATCTCCACTGACTTCATTACTGAATTTTTCACTTCACTACTGATGCCATCTCCAAAATATTCCTTGGGTATACCGATCTTCAGTCCTTTTACATCATTAACTAATGATTTTGTATAATCCGGATATTGAATATTTACTGAAGTAGCATCCATAGGGTCATGTCCTGTAATAGCATTCAATACTAACGCACAGTCTGTTACATCTTTTGTTAAAGGTCCAATCTGATCTAAAGATGAAGCAAACGCTACTAATCCGAATCTTGATACCGAACCATAGGTAGGTTTCATTCCTACTATACCGCAGAAAGCTGCAGGCTGACGTATCGAGCCTCCGGTATCTGAGCCCAATGTAAAAATTGCTTCATCAGCGGCAACTGCAGCAGCTGAACCACCACTGGAGCCTCCGGGTACTCTTTCCAAGTTATACGGATTCTTAGTCTGTTTGAAATAAGAATTTTCATTGGAAGAACCCATTGCAAATTCATCCATATTTAATTTTCCTAATAATACAGCATTCGCTTCATTGAGCTTTTTAGCTACTGTAGAATTATATGGAGGGTTAAAATCAGATAAAATCTTTGAAGCACAGGTAGTAGGTATTCCTTCCGTACACATATTATCCTTCAATGCCATAGGGATACCTGCCAAATCGCCTAACTGTTCCCCCGTTTCCATTATTTTATCTACTTCTTCCGCATTCTTTAATGCTCTTTCAGCAGTTACTGTAAGATACCCCTGCACCTTCGCATCTATTGTTTTGATTCTATCTAATACTGCCTGCGTCAGTTCTACTGAGCTTATTTCTTTCTTCCTTAATAAATCTCTAGCCTCATGGACTGTCAACTGATATAATTCCAAATCTTTTCACACTCCTTTTATCTATTCTACAATTTTTGGAACCTTAAAACATCCATCTTCTTGTGAAGGAGCATTCTGCAGGATTTTATCTCTATCGAAAGAAGGTTCAACAACATCTTCACGAAAAACATTTTGAATAGGTATGGCATGAGCAGTGGGTTCTACGCCGGTAGTATCCAATTCATTAAGCTTGTCCGCAAAAGCGATAATGTTTTCCATTTCAACAGTTAATCTTTCTTTTTCTTCTTCTGTCAGATTTAATCTTGCAAGATTTGCAACATATTCAACCTGGGTTTTACTGATTTGCATCATATCACATCCTCGTATGGTTATTTCACAATTATTGCCACTAAATAATTTATTAATAATTATACATTAACAATTCTTGTTATTCAATGTTTTCTTATCGGCAAAATAAAATTAGCGCTGCTATTGCTCATCTGAGCAGCAACGCTAATAATCATTATCTTATTATTCAAGTGGACCGGAATAATTCAGTTCAAATTCCATTAGAAACACAGCTTCATCACCATCGGGTAAGACCATTGTCATTTCTGCTGCTCCCACCAAACGATACGCACCCTGTGTTCCTAGAACAGCAACCTGGATGGTTGCCGTTCCCTCTTCTTCAATCTCACAAATAGTGAGAACACCCTCTTTCATATCGGCAAGGTCAAAGTCATCCATGGAAGATTCTCCAAAACCGGGAACTACAAAAGATATTTCTATATCGTCTTCATCCACTTCAGCAGTACACTCCATATCTACGTCCAACCATTCTTTCATCATTTCTTTTTCCTGAGCTGACATCATTTTATCGGGTACCTTGTCAAGATTAGTTAACTTACTGTATTTTAGCGTTCCCTTATAAATTCCTTGTAGTTCCTCCACCGATGGCGAAACTGCTGCGCTTATAATTTTCTGCGATAGGATGGGAATAGTCTTTACTGCTGTAAATGTACCTTTCATTACCATATCCGCTTCGATATTTTTACTTTCCCATTTTCCTTCTATCACAAACCCATCGCCTTTTGGAAACAGTTTTCCTGTATATGCTAGGGTGTTCTTATCATCTCCACCACCCATGGTTATTTCACCGTTTTTATTCTCTATCGGAAGTGGAACTTCAATACCGCTGTTGGGCTCTTTCATAGTAGCAAAGCCTTGTTCCGTGTCTATCACCAAACTGCTTTTACTGCTTTTGCCGAACATCCCTGCATACTGGGATGAAAGTTTCCCATTAACCAATACTGCATCGGTCGTTACCTTAATAGACCATTCTCCGTCTATCTCCGAACCCTGACTTTTCCCTCCGCTTGGCATTTCTGAAACACTATTGCTATTAACGCTGCTGCCCTGTTCTTCTAAATTCTTTTTGAAAGGATTCCCTATTTGAAAACCATTCCCAATGAAGCTAAATGCTATAAATCCTAATAAAATTAAACAAATAACTGCTATAGAACCTCCTGCAATCAATCCCATCCGAGAGCCGGATTTCTTATTATCTTCTGCAAATACAGGGCTTTGTGAACGCGCATTTTGGTGAAAAGGATCAAATTCGCGGCTGCCTGCTTGCTGTGATGTCGGAACATATGGCGATTGCTTCTGAACTGGAGGCACACCCTGCTGCACCTGATAATATGGCTGTACCGGTGGTCTATATGGCATCTGTTCGGGCATAGTATGCGCTTGCGGCGACGAGTCAGATATTTCAAGAGACCTTGACTCTGGTGCGGGAATCTCATATCCTCTCGTCTCCCCTGTCATTTGGTGTGTAGTCATATCTTCTGTTATATTTTCTTTTTCTGTTGATGCCTCGGGCTCACATTTTAAAATCGCATTGTTCTTTTTCTCATCTAAATTTTGTTTGCTGTCTATTGATATCATTTTCCAACCACATTCAGGACAAAATCTTGCATCTTCTTTTAAAGCAGTTCCGCACTGCCCACAAAATCTTGCCGGCATCATCATTCCTCCCAAATTATTCTATTTTTTCCGTTTCAATGTACACGGCGGCGAAAGCATTTGTATCTCATCCTTGCTGTTAAGTGTCATGGTTGCACCGTCAAAGGCTGCACCTACTGCTGCCTGTTCTATCGATATTTCTCCTGATTTTCCTTTTATAGCACTGATTTTCAGCCGCCCATCACCAAGGTCATCTACATATACAGCTGCATCGCCGTAATATTTTAACTTCATGATATACTGATGTCCGTCGCTGCCCGGTGAAATAACAGCCGTCATGGTTTCATTTGTAAAGGCCATCTTCCCTGTCCATGTACCGC
Organism: Clostridia bacterium; assembly: GCA_050251575.1. Lineage (GTDB taxonomy): Bacteria > Bacillota > Clostridia > SK-Y3 > SK-Y3 > X23. The sequence continues at coordinate 9,679 of JBFWMP010000057.1, read as the reverse complement.
TCAAGTCCGTGCCTGCTGCAGAAAACGCGGACTCCAATACGGCAGCTTTGCTTTCGGGTCCAAATATCGGCTTGGTTGTCTCTGTAACCTCACAGACGGTAACAGTATACTTATTTTTAATCCCTCCGGACATTAAAATTTGAGCACTCTGATTTAATGCATTAAGGTCTATTCCATTTATAACATCTTGAATTAATTTGCTTGTGTTTCCCTTATATCCTTTTTCTACTCCCTCTTTTAAGTTCAAATCTGCTGCCATTTGACTTTTTAATGCTGCTTCCATATCTTTTTTTATTTGAGGGTTATTAAAATCTATGCTTCCATCCTTATTCGTGATAGGTATTTCATACGTATCCTTATCGGTTTGGAAAGTAGCTTTTTTCCCTAAGGGATCAGTAAAGGTAATACGCCATTTTTTCACAAGTCCTTCTGTAAAAAGCGGAGAACTTTTAGGCATGGTTATCAGCAATGTTTTTTCATCCTTATTCTTACTATCTGACTTTTCTTCAAGCTTTGGCGTATCAGGCCTTGTCATAAGAAATGCTTTATAATCCTCCGAAAAGTCTCCGAACCAAGTATCACCGTAAAGATGTATTTCTTGAATATACATTTGATCTCCATAAGCAACATCCTTATACTCTTGTGCTTCCGGCTCATCCAAGTATTCGAAATCAAATTTTTTATTATCACCACATACACGAAGCATGAAATTCTCTGGCTTCTGCATATTTTCTTCACCCTGTATCAGTACGAGTTTTACATCATCTTTTTTATACTTGTTTTTATCAATCTTCAAGTCAAGCACACGTATCAAGGTTGAATAAGGATTTTTAATCGGTTTTATCTTTGCAACGGGAGAAGTTTGGCTGAGTGTAGTCTTTTCAGTAATCACCCATGGTTTGAATACCGAAAGACTGCCCTTTGCCGTACGTGTCATGTCAGTTCTGCCCGCTACATCCGCTGCAACCGACTCATAGAACTGGCGTATGTCTTTTCTTATTAATTTTTCACTGTTGGAAGTCTGTGCTACTATGGTATAAAATGGATTTTTTATACTGCCTTTATAAGTATTTAGTAGATTGATTAAGAAACTGTCACTACTCAAATCTCCGGACTGCTGTCCATAATATCTATCCCTTAAGAACATCAATAAATATCCCGCCATATATCCCTGATTTTGTTTTGCCTCGTCATTATCCTTCAACTCTCCCCAATAGGAAGTCATAGCAGGAGGCCGCGCGTAGGCTTCATAATAGCTATGCTTCTCGACAGTAAAACTGGGAGATATAATCTTTTTGCCATTTTTGTCGTCTTTACTCATAAAGTAGGCAGCTGCTTCATTTTCCAGAAGCGTAGCCGTTGCTTCCCAAAACCAATTATTGCTTTTCCAATCTACAGTATAGATATATCTCGCGCTCTGCGCAACATGGAAAAGCTCATGAGAGATGGTAATCAGATAATTATCCAACCACTTCTTTGTATTATCACTACCTAGATTCTGAAAATTCTTTTTAGAAATTAATCCTACCGTAAGATACGGACGCCCCGTTGAAGGATTATCTGAAAAACCATACTCGGTGATCTTATCTGACATAAACACCTCAACTGAAGACGGCTTCTTAATTTTCCGATGATGAAAAAGATAGTCGTCCGCTCTCATAAGCTGTTCTATACAGATTTTCACTTCAGCAGGCCATACATTATCCATTCTCCACTGCTGGTCATATTTCTTTTTGAGCTTGAAATAATCAGGATGGTCATAAACTATTTTCAGCACATATTCTGCAAATTCATCATCTCTTACTCCCGACAACGCATTCCTTTTCACATGGTCTCTGATGACTTGTGCAGTATTAAAAGTAGTTTCTCCAGCAATAGCTTTATCGATATCTTGCTGCGGGTTATAGCCCGGGTCAATATAGCCTAATTCTTTATAGAGTTCAACCTCTTCCAGCAAAGCGGCACGAACAGCCGTGGGATTAGCCATTCCAAGTCCCGAAGGCCAGTAGAGGGTATATGTGCTGTCTTTGGGATAACTCATACGACTCCATTTTCCGTTTCTTCCAAAAGCATCGGTGAATTTCTTATCATTTTCGTAATAACCCAATGCGCCGAAAAGAAGAGAAACGCCGATTCCGGTAATAACTACTACTTCAATGATCGAATTCTTATTTGTATAACATTCATAGGTGGATCCTGTCAACTGTCCTCTGAGTATCTCCACATCTCCTTCCTTCTCTCCTCGCCTAACAATACGTATATCCTCATAAGCTGCTTCAGGGATTTTGAATTGTGCTAAATCAAAGGAAAGTTTTACATCTCCCGGAAACACTTCACCCTCTGCAAGACCCGCATGCATTTCGTATGCGGCGACAGTCAGCAGCTCATCATAGACAGGGTCAAAAAACAGCTCCTTTAGATCCTCTTTATTCAATCTCTTGATTTCGAATTTCCGGTCTTTATCCAGTGCATTTTTAGGTACCGATATGTTAAAACCGTCCTTTGACGATATATTGACTGATCTTGAACCGGACAACTCTGCTTTTTCCGGCTTTCCCGCCAACTTTTCATCCATGTCACCGGCAAACTCCCACTTCACTTCATCTTTTTCCAGTCCTCCAACCGTTTTGAATCCTTTTAACAAATCGGGTAAAAGTGTATAGACCCCTACCGTTACTACAAGAACCGCTGCAACAGCTGCAATGATTCCTATCTTCTTGCCTTTCTTTACAGGCTTCTGTTGAAATGCCGGTACAGGTGTATAGGCTCCTTGCGGCAAAGCAGACCGGTTCTGCGCAACATTGTGTCCTGTCGGTATATAAGGCGAATATTGGGTGGACGGTTGTTTCACCCTATCATCAGCCAGATGAGTACCACAAGATATGCAAAACTTTACACCTTCCGGAATCTCAGCCGAACACTTGGTGCAACTATTTTTATTCTTAATATTTTTTACTAGAGCTTCAAACTTGGCGCCACAATTTGTGCAAAACACTGCGCCTTCCGGATAGTGTACATGGCATTTCGGACATACAGCCTCATTTTTCTGATTGCTTGCAGATATCTGAGCACCACAGGAAGTACAGAACTTCAGCCCATCGCCAACTATTTCCCCACATTTACTGCACTCTTGCATACTGCATCCCTCCTGGCTAACGCCAAAATATGCTTAGTTTTTCTTATATCCTAAAACCTAACCTGCGGTGCTGCACGTTCAGAATCATCCACCTGAAAATACGGCAGCTCGTGAAATCCAAATATTCCTGCCGGTATATTGTTAGGAAAAGTAATAACAAGCCGGTTAAACATCATGACCGTGTCATTATAAAATTGCCGGTACATAGATATTTTCTTTTCTAGTTCGCTCATCTGATATTGCAGATTCAGAAAATTTTGATCTGCCTTCAATTGCGGATATTGCTCAGCAACAGCAAAAATTCTTCCCATAAATCCGGCAATTTCTCCTGAAGATTTCATAGCATCCTGGGGTGTTGAAGCTGCCATATATTTATTTCGCGCTTCCATAACTCCTATAAGGGTTTCCTTTTCATGCCGTGCATATCCACTTACTGTTTGTACAAGATTGGGAACAAGATCTGCTCGCATTTTCAACTGGACATTGATTTGACCCCAACTGTTTTCTACCTTCATCCTTCCGTTTACAAGTCCGTTATAGGATGCAATAAACCATATTACAATTAGAATAATAAAAACTACAATGATAGAGATTGCAATCATTCCACCCAAATTGATTCCTCCTTTATACTGTATTATTTTATATTGATTTGAGCCCTCGGACAGTAGAAACACACTGCATTGAAAATCTCATCGGCATTTTCCCGGTGACAAAATAATATGTTCTTTGTCATGTCCGAGCATTTTAAAGCTATTAATTTTCTTTTTTTATGATAAATAATTTTTCTTACATTCTTCCAATCTGTATACATATTCTGGCGGGCTGCTGCAATCATGCCCACACCAATTGGAGTAGGACTACTTTTGACAGCGCCAAATAGTATCAGAAGTACTGCCATAACTTTGTTTTTTCTTTGCTGTCCGGGTAAAGTGATAAAAGTCACTCCTTTTGGATTAATCTCATATCGCGTAGGATATCTATTACCGGTTAGTAAGATAAGTGCTGCTGTAATAACAATAGTAATGATCACCATGATAATAAAATACTTAGCATCACCAATATCAATTATTTGTGGGAACCCATCAGCTGCCCACAAACTTATCACAAGCACAAAAGGTACTGCAGCGCCGATGGTAAGTACCTTGAAAACTTCGCCCATCACGCCCATATTATTGAGTATCCCAATGTCTATTTCCCAATTGATTAGGGGTTTTGTTGTTTTTTCCATAGACTTAATCCATCCCTCCTCCAGTGGAACCACCGGAACCGCCTCCACCCGATGAACCGCCGGACGAGAAGCCACCGCCTCCTCCTGATGATGAGGACGAAGATAGGTTGGATATCACATTTTGCGCATCTCTTACAGCACTTTGAATGGTTTGAGTGATGTCATTCAGCCCTCCCATCATATCAATATTTGCTGCATTGATACTCGCCATAAATATCATATTATTTTGTACAAAATTCGGATCATTCAACTGCGGATAGCGAAGCTTTAACTGTTTAAGAACTTTTTCGGCTACGCCCAAAACAGTGGCATACACTAAATACTTCTCCCACATAAAAAGCTCGGGCAGATCCTTCTCCTCGAAAATTGTAAAATCATTGAGAAAATTATAAAATCCTTTCCACAATGCAAGATAATTTTCTCCCCGCTGGTTTAGCATCTTCTTTTTTCTACTTACAATGATACTAATAATAAAGCCTAAGGATCCGCCTGTAATTAAAATTAGAAAAGCACCGGAAATTTGGGGCATTGCATTATTAACAAATAGTACAAAAGCACTGATTGTAATAGCTATTGAAAGCAGTATTAACAATTTGAAAATATTTGGCACGTTATTCTTTATATTTTCAACATAATTATACTGATTCCACATGCTATCTAATTTTTTATCAAATTTGCTCAACATACTGGAAGTATAAGCTACATTTTTTTTCTTTTTGCAGAATTTTTTTACCTCGCTCATAGAAACAGCCTCTCCGCCTTGAGCAATATCATCAAAAAAGAAAGCAATCAGAGCGCTTTCAAACTCTGTAATTTCATCCTTATGATACTTTTTCTTTGTGCGTCGAATATAGGTTTCTAACTTTCTGCCTTCCTGCTGGCGAAAAACAGTAATCACACCTCTATAAATCATATCCATGAGTGTTCCTGAAACCTGGTTTGAAATATTCCCTCCTTTACCGTAGTAAGCATACAGCTTATCCAAAACTGCCGGAGGTATGTTTTCCGGAATATCTCTATAATATGGCGGTTTCATCTCAGGCGTGTAGCGTGTAAAATGTATTCGCCTTTGAATACGCAGCATGATAGGCAAAAGAATTAGGACCGCTGCGATCAGGTAAGCAAGCAGTGAAGAAAAACCTGCAATTCTACGATTCCTGTCTGCTTCTTTTCCCGCTTCCGTTTCTTCTTTTACGACAAACTCACGCATATTCTTGTTTTCTACATACTTACAATTAGACACAAGTCCCTTGTCCAAGACAAATCTAGCTTCAACGTAGTTTTTCACCGGGACCTTATTTAACTCAAATTTCACTCTGGTCTTATCCTCTTTGTCAAACTCCAGGCTTCCATAAGCAGGTCCGTGACCCCATATCAATGTATTATTTTGATTTACTCCGGACACCAATTGGACAGTGGCGGTAACCTTGCTTATTTCTGTAGTATTTTTTTCACTTAAAAATTTCTGAAAATATACCGCACAATCGTTATATAATATAGTTGCTTTTTTCACCTTATAGCGTATGTTGAAAGTGCGCTTTTGTCCTCCCGATGCCTTTATGTACCATTCAAGCCGTATGACTCCATCCTGCTTTTTATAGGCATAGCTGCCTTCCGGACGTTTCGAATCAAAATCATCAATACGTTTAAATGGCTTCCCCTTTTCCAAAACAACAATATCTTCTACACCATCTTCAAGATCAAAAAATCCTCTTGTAAAATTACCTTTTTTATAGGTATAAGTGCGCTCCTCCGAAACAAGCGCATCACCATCGGCAAGCATTTGTACATCATAATGCAAAAGGTCGAAGCTATAAGTCTTATCCCCACCATCAAAAAAAATAGCATATACGAATAGTGCAGCAATACCCACGATAATGAGCATAGTAAAAACAACTGCAAAAAACTGCTTTATTCTATAAAATATTTGAACCCCCTCCTCTTTACTTAACTGTTAGAACATTCTTGCCATCATTGCTCCAATTACTGAACTGAACAATAGCATTAGTACAAATAGAATTACACCCATAATCAAAGTAGCTAATGCCCAATTTTTTTTATTCCTGTTAACATTGCCTCCAAAGGACCACACTAAAAGCATAATAAAGCCTACAATAGGGATTGCAGTGACTAGCATCATCACAATGTAATTTCCTATAGAAAGAGGCTCATCGTTTGAAGATTGAGATTTCTGGGCAAAAGAAGTAGGCTGATAATATCCCTGTTGAGACTGCGATGAATTCGGGATATATTCTGAAGCAGGAGTGTATGCCGGTTGGGGATTATAGTAATTGTTTTGAGAGTAACCCTCCTTCGCAGCCGGTGCGTATACCGGTGCCGCTTGTTCGGTCATAGAAGCCCCACAACCGTCACAAAACTTTGAACCATCAAGTACATTTTTTCCGCAATTTTGACAGAACATATTAAAATCCTCCTCACATATTTATAATATTCATACTAATTACTCCTGGGGTTTCCACAAATCATACAAAATTTTCCTGTGTTTTCTCTACCGCAAGAACATACCCATTCTCCCGGGCTGGCAACAGGTTCAGAAGGTGCTGCATATACAGGTGTTGGTGCTGGTACAGGTGCTGGTATCGGAGTTTGTACAGGTCTCGGAGTCGGTATAAACTTTGCCGCAACTGCACCCATAGTACGGTCAACAAGCCCACAAATAAATGGAACCTTTGCATCCTGCCCCTTTATCAGCTTTAACATGGCCAATAACGCAAAAACAAAGAGTGCAACATATAAAACACCATTTAAAAAGATTTGTATATCCGCCATCGCTTTAATTGCATCATATGCCTTAAATGTACGTAAAATTCCTTGAAACCCTGTGAACACCCAACCTAAAAGAATGATAGCTATACCGTATGCAAGCCTGAGAAAGAGTGCCTGCAATGTTTGGCGGGTAAGCCAGTCATCTTTTTCTGCTATGACTGAAAACGCCACCACCAGTATCAATGATTCTACAAATCCGAAAAAACCCATAATAAATGCAAGTATTGCCACTGCGGCAACATTGAGACCATATTTTCCCTTTGTCATTTTATTCCCTCCATTCCCATTCTTATTAAAATTATATCACCCTTAGTTTATGAAAAATATAATATTAACCGTTTGTCAATGACGCTTACGTGACAAATTTATATACTCGTCTGTCATCATGTTGCAAAAAAAAATTGTAATGGTAAAATATTCTTATAAAACAAAATTTAAAATATAGACATAAAGACAAGGGCGGTGTATTTATGACATTTTCTAAAAAACTGCAAATGATTATGACCATTATGGACTGCAATAACAGCAAGCTCGGTAAAGGTATTAATATTGACCCCTCACTTATAAGCCGCTGGAGAAGTGGTGAACGTCGCATAAAACCAAACTCACCCTACATCCCTCTTATAGTCGATTTTCTTTTGAGTGTTGAACCTATGCCTTATCAAATTGATGCTTTTAATAATATTCTTGGTACCCAGATTCAATTAAAGAAGTACAATGATATTTTTGCATTAAAAAAAGTCATCACCGCATGGCTCTCTGATCCTGATGAAGACTTTGTAAAAAACATGGAATTTTCGAATGAATTAAGTCCTATAACCCTTAGTGGGCTAATGAATAAGCTTTCAAATATTTCTGCTGTAAATAACACCGCTATAAACAATACAGTACTAAATACCCCCGTCCTTTCTTATGACACCAATACAGGTCGACAAGTACCGATTAGTATATATACAGGTGTAGAAGGTAAACGCGATGCTGTCCTGCGGATTATGGATACCCTAATATCCATTGATAATCCTGCCGAGCTTTTGTGCTTTAGTGATGAAAGTATAGAATGGCTGATTGGTGACCGAAGCTTTTTTCTTGTATGGGCTTCTTTGATGAAGACTGCTGTTTTAAAAGGACATAAAATCAAAATAATACATATAGTAAATAGATCACCTAACGAAGTAATGGCTGCCATCGATCAGTGGGCACCTCTCCACCTGACAGGCAAACTAGAATCATACTATATGCCTAAATATGTAGCAAATAAAATCAAAAAAACCTTTTGGGTCATTCCCGGGGTGCTTGCAAGTGGCGCTATCACGGCATCACCAAAGGGTCTTTGTGAAAATACATATATCACACAAGACGAAGAAATTGTAAAAAATATGCATGATACTTTTGAAGGTCTTTTATCTCAGTGCCGTCCGTATTTCAAAATATACAGTGTTTCTTCATGCAAAGGTTATTTTTCGGCACTTATGGAATTCGATGCTACCATGGGAAATGCTATAACATTAAAAGATACTCTTACTTCTATCACATTGCCTGAAAATGTACTTATTAGAATGCTTGATCGTAGTGACCTTTCCATACGACAAAAAAATCAACAAATCGAGCTTCATCGATATCGTGTAGAAAGTTTTATTAAAGCGCTGTCCCGTTTTAAAATTACAGATATACTATCTATTGATGCACTTTTTGATATAACCTCTACAAAATTCACCACCCTTGAAGGTCTGGATCAGTTTCCTGTAAGCTATGAGCCCCAGGATTTATTCGAGCACATCATGAGCATTGTGACTTATTTAAAAGAATATGATAATTACGAATTCATTCCTGCCAGAAAAGACATCTTCAACTTTGGAGATAATATCTTGCTTACAGCAAAGGATGGTATCGGTGCCATCCTTGCCAAATGGAATCAAAATTCGTCAGATACAATAGTGGTTATGACCCATGAGGACTTTTCTTCCACTGTGTTTTATAACTTATTAAATACACATGTAAATAAAATCCCCTATGAGCAGCGCGACAGAAGTTATGTGATACCACGTCTTGAGGCCTATGCACAAAGACTTCTAAACAAATAAGACTTGTATAAATGTATACTTCGAAATATTAAAAAAGGATATGTTGGATTTAATCCAACATATCATCTGCAATATGATACTTCGGGTCTTCTATAATATTAACCTCTACAATCTGTTTTGAATCATTAATCAATTGATAACATTCCGGACTTAAATGCCTTAAATGTAAAACCTTATCTAATTTTCTATACCTTTCAGCTATTGTATTAATAGCTTCTATTGCTGAGTGATCATAGATTCTTGCATATTTAAAATCAATAATAACTTCTTTAGGATCATCATTGGCATTAAAAGCTTCAATATAGTTCCTAGCTGAACCAAAGAATCCTGTTTGCCCTCTGGATAACGGCTTCTAAGATTCATGCGAAGCTAACGCTTCACCTGAACCTAAGAATCCTGTTTATATTTCGACTACAATTGGTAGTATCATTGGATTTCTTTTTATAT
>JBFWMP010000056.1:9045-15469 GCA_050251575.1 Clostridia bacterium | reverse complement strand
TGAACTGAATGATTCCACCATTCCGCCAATCATTCCCCTGCCAAGCGGAATTCCGATGACTATTGCTACTATTGTCATCAAAATATTTTCCTTGCTGATCATTCGATAGATGTCCTTTTTATCAAACCCCATCACTCGGAGTGACGCAAATTCCATATTCCGTTCAGATATGCTGATAATTGTTGAATTATAGATAATTGCAAAACCCAGTATTCCTCCAAATAACATATATAAACTTACCGCCACCGCCATTGTATCCAGATACTCCAGAAATGAGTTCTTCATATCAGCAACTGATCGAACTGAAGAAATATTTTTTACATCCTTTAATTTCTCTTTTACATCATCAGTGGACGCAATGGATACTCCTGTGACCATTTCTTTTTCCATCAACAGTCGCCCCATCGTCTTAATATCCATGTAGGCATTCATCCCCATATATTGCTCAATAATGCCGCTTATTTCCACTGTGACATCTTTCTTACCGGGTAAAAAACTTTTAATAGTAATCCTGTCTCCTTGTTTTACGCTAAGTGTTTTTGCCAGTGCTTTTGTAACGAAAATCCCACTCTTCTGTAATTTTGCTATTTTACCGTTAACATTCCTAAACTCATAAAGGGAAGTATCCTGGGGCACCCCAACGATATTGACAGTCTTTTTCCTCCAGCTGTTAGTCAATTCAAAAGGATATTCAAGTTTCGATTCAATTTTATCTGCATTAATCAGATGTTTCAAATCATCAACAACGCTTTCATTCATAGGATGACTAAACTCTAATGTGTAATCCATCTTTTGATATTCTTCATACTGTAATCTAAACATGATGGGCATAACATCTCCCATAAAAAGGGGAACAGTATTGATACTATACGTTAAAGCCAATCCCAATACCAGAAATATAAACCGGCGTTTGTTTCTCATGATATTTCGAATTACCATTTTCCAACTAAAGGTAAGCCTATTCCAAATAAAACCAACCTTTTCAAGAAATACCCGCTTTCCTGCTTTAGGCGCTTCCGGTCTCATAGAATCAGCAGGCATAATCCCAATTACGTTCCTCGCACCGAACAATCCCGATGCTATACAGAAAACACTGGTTAACAGAATTGCTTTAAATATATACCCATAGTATATTTCTATATTGGCTAAAGGAATATTAAAATAGGAAACAAATACCCGAATCATAGGACCTGCTAAAAAAATCCCTGCTGCAATGCCAATAACAGAACCAATCAGTCCTATCAAAAGAGCATATTTGGTATAATGAGACAAAATACTTAAATTACCGTAGCCTACAGCCTTTAACACACCAATAGCCATCCTATCATTGTTTACAATCCTTGAAAGTATAATAGATATAATGATGGCAGCAATGATCAGGAACAAAACCGGAAGGACGTCTGCCATCTGTTCAATTCCTTCCACCTTTTGAGTGAGTACATTATTGCTTAACTGATCCTCCAGTTTAGTGATTCGCTTTATACCATATTTATTCAGCTTTTTCTCAACTCGGTCAACGACATCATCTACTTCATCTTGATTCTTAACTGTAATAAGCAGCTCATTATAGCTATCCCTGTATCCGTAAACAGATTGGGAAAAAGCTTCACTCACATAAGCCACACCGAATTTTTCAGCCGCCGGCATAAGAGACTGCTCATTCTCCATCAGATAAACAAACTCCGAACTGGACGCAACCCCAGTCACCCCCAAATCATAGACCCGACCATTGATATAAGGAGATATGTTATCTCCCTCTTCTATATTTCTAGCCTTGGCAAACTGATCCAACAAAATGACGTTGTCATTTCCTATCTTTATACGCTGACCGCTTAAACGGTACAGTTTATTAATCTTCTCATAATCTTCTGGGATGGAAATCAAACGAATATTCACCTTCTCATCCTTACTGCTGACCCGCAGCGGTACATCGAAGCTAATCCTCCCTTGAACCTCTTTGACTCCCTCCACTGTCTTTAATTCACTCACAGCACCTTGGGGAATTTTTATGAGTTGTACGTGGATATCGTTTACATTGGTAAGGTTATAATAGGTATTTACTGCATTTCTTATATTAATAGTAGTCATACTGAACAACATGTAAATGCATAAAGCAACTGCTATAATCACGGTAATCGATATGAATTGTCCTTTGGAATGCTTTATCATCCGCAGTAATCGGAGATCCAATTTTTTCATTACCATTCGATCCTTTCCGGAGAAATTGGACTTGCATTTTGTCTGTTTTCAATAATCTTACCGCTTCTCATCTTGATAACACGGTCTGCCATTTCTCCGATTGCCATATTATGTGTAATAATGACTACAGTTTTATGAAGAGTCCGGTTAATTTTATGAAGCAAGGATAAAATCATTACACCTGTTTTAAAATCCAAAGCACCGGTAGGTTCATCACAAAGCAGTAGTAGAGGATTCTTTGCAACCGCTCTCGCAATCGCTACACGCTGCTGCTCTCCTCCGCTCATTTGAGAAGGAAAGTGATTTTTTCTATCACCCAGTCCGACTTCTTCCATAATCTCGTCAATATTCAAAGCATTCTTACACATTTCAGTGGCTAGTTCAACATTTTCCCGACCTGTCAGATTTGCCATCAAATTATAAAACTGAAAAACAAAACCGACCTTATCTCGTCTGTAGGCTGTCAATTTCCGGTCATTATACTTTGTTATCTCCTCGTCTTTTATCAACACCCGGCCTTCTGACGGCAAATCCATACCACCAAGGATATTGAGTAAAGTACTCTTTCCCGAGCCACTAGGTCCCAAAATGACAACAAATTCTCCTTCGTACAATTCAAAATTTGCACCTTCAAGGGCTTTTACCATCACTTCCCCCATTTGATAATTTTTACTGATATCCTCTACCTTCATCAAAACTTTTTTCTCCATTGTGCACCTCCCCCTTTCCTACCAAACATTAAGGACTTTCTATGCCGCCTAATAAACCGTATTTTATAAAATCAAAAAAGTTTTTATATAACTTTTCTCTCGCCTTTTCATCACTTAAATCCTCAGATTTTATAAAGAGAGTAGGCAAGTCCATTAAAATACTGGATGCGAATTCAACATCTATCGGTCGTATTTCACCTTTTTGAATACCATCTTCCAATATATGCTGCCAGATAGCTAATGCCTTTTCTCTTTTAAAAGACACTAGATTTTCCATAACATAAGAGCGTTCCATGATATCCTTTATCAGACTGGGTGGCATATCCTTAGACAAGCCCAATGAGTAAGCATATAAATATTCTATCTTTTCCAATACATGACGCTTTTGGTTGATTTCCACCATGATTTTATCAATATGACGTATTGTATAATTCTTTAAAATCTCAATAAAAAGATCATCTTTTGAAGGAAAATGTTTATACATGGTCATCTTGCTGATTCCGGCCTCGACCGCGATCAGGTCCATGGATACAGCTCTGTAACCATATCTCCAAAAAAGCTCTTCCGCTTTTTCCATTAATCTTTTAAGCTTTCTTTGACTTTGGTTCACAATATTCTCCTGCCTTTTAAAACATTTTATACTTTGTACTTTTTTACTTTAATAGTACAATATTATTATATACTGATTCTATTATAATTTCAATAAAAAGTTGAAGAGCAAGACAAGAACCGTCCCCAATTGCTAGGCAATTGGGGACGGTTCTTGTCTTGCTCTTCTCGATACTACTGTTCTTTCTTCAGATACTCTTCTATTGGTTGCCCGGATATATATAATTGTTCTGCCACTGCAAATCCTGATAAAATACGCACTGTCAAATATGCATCACCTGGATTATCGCTATAAGCCTTCTCCGCAGCCGGAGCAGCTTCTTCTTCCATATAATAGCGGTCAAAAGGAATTCGCACATATACCTTTCTGTCATCGTTTTGTTGTGCATCTATATATCCAACTTTTGTAGCTAAATAATCACCTGTCTTAGGTGGTTGTGAAGATATTCCTGTCATTTCAGCAAATCCCTCTGAATCTTCTTCTATAAAGACATAGACTTTTTGGTTGCGAAAAAATTCTGTATCTTCAGGTACAGAAATACTGTCATTTTCGATACGAATACTTACATAACGTCCTCTGAAAGCATCATAAGGGTCTACAGGAGCCGTGCGGAACTTGAATTGTCTTCCGTTACGCAATGCTGTTTCATGTTTGGCTATCATATATACCGGTACAGATATCTGGATAATAGCAATGAGAAGAAATGTAAATATTAATATTCTTTTTTTCATAATGTTCCTCCTTCACGCTTCTTCCAAAGTATGTAGTTTGATACGAGAAAGCCGATACCTATCGAAATAAATGCAATTCCCCGCGTAGCAAATCCCCAATCCGCATCAAAAAAGCGCAAAACAATCATCATAGATAAAATGAGCATTCCGCCGTTGGTAATCCCCATCTTTTGATTTTTAATGCCTCTTACAACCGTTTCTAATCCCAATGCAAATAAATATACATTATAGATAATCAGCATCCAAAAATTATCATTTGTAACCGACACAATAAGATATCCAATAGCAGACAGAACAGGCACAAATCCAAATGATAGGACATTATTCCTGCTTTTTCTGATAAACCTATACAGCAAATACAGCATTACTGCAAAAAGTGCGGCCGCAAGCACATAATCTGCTATTCCCGCCCACTCAATAAACCCCGGTCGATTTCTATAATAACTCCATCCAATGCTTTTCCATGGCCATTCATAAGTACACATCACTGTAAGCACCAAAATTCCACCGAGCCCAACGACCTTAAAAGGCTGTTCCCAAAATCCACTACTTCGCTCAAAATATAAACTGCCAACCAGATATAGAACAGCAAAATAACTGCTGTAAATGACAATCCATAAGCCCGGCAATACCTTTTCCAGTGTAATACCGATAGCTATGCAGAATAAAATAGATACTGCCCACGACAAAAATAATGAACGGTTTGATTCAAGATCTTTTTTGAAATTACCCCATATATGGGGTATCATGAGTGCAGCAAGAAGCCAAAACAGCAAAGCATTTCCACCCTCTGACTGAACTGTCCCTGCCCATGCAGTTATTGCAATAAGATAAAAGATACCCGGCACACTTGCCTTCATCAAATATACCAAAGGAATACTTAGAATCATCCAGCTAAACAAGAAACTACCCATATCTCCGGGTATATGATATGTTTGCCCGATTAAGGCGATAGCCGCTCCTATGGAAATCATCGCAAAAGAGGAAACTCCCTCCCTCCACGCATCGGATTGTTTTTCTTTATAGAGAACCCATGCGACTAAAATCTGTCCGACAATCATTGGTGCTAAAGAGATTACAGTCCGAGCTGCTCTTGAAAGATTGGGCCAGTTTTTTGCCAGCAAGAGAATAATTCCTGCTCCGATGAGAATGGCACCTAAAGTTCCAAAGATTGCAAGTGCACTTTTCAACCAATTCTTTTCATCTATTATTCCATAATAACTTTTAACTTTTGCTGCATCGTCATCAGTAAGTATACTTTGTTCAACCAGCTTAGGCAATTCATCGTAAAGCCACTTAATATTTTTTTCGCTCAACATATTACCCCTTTCTTTGCTTGAATACTATATTAATCACAGTATATCATACAGGAAGATATAGGTAAAGGCAATTGGGGACGGTTCTTGACTTGCCCCAAACTGCCTACTCTGAAAGCAGCCTCTTTTCTCCTTGTAATTCCTGTATTGATTTAATATTTTGTGTAACCTCCATCGCACCCATATATACGCCATTTTCATCCCGCACCGTAAAATATCTTATATAAATATGATCCCATGCATCTTAATCCAGAAATTTTCATAATCTTTGACTCCGGCTTTAAAATCTGCAAGTATCTTCTCCCCAATATATAGTAATATATACCCCTAATATGTGATTAATATAGGAAAATTATTCTTAAATGACAAGTGTTCAAGAACCGTTCGAGAGTACTGAAAAAGTACATCATTTGTTCAGTCTGTCTACGAATCTTTCTATATATAATTTTCTCTCTTCATTTTTAATATGTTCTGATAAATCTTTATTTACTACGTTAACAACTGTTATCATTCTATCTACTGTTCTAACCGAGCAAACCATATATTATTTTCAAGATGAATATGTTCGAATAAATCAGGTTCTAAAGCAGCTAGTTTATCGTAGGTCATACAAACTGTAGTACGATCATCTGAAGAAAGAATTGTTTGATATTTCTTGATAAGCAGAAATAAAACTTCTTTCTCTTTAATAAGGTACAGTCTATGCACCTTAATAAGCAGCTCGCTATGATTTACTCCCACTTACCATTGACTTTCTAGTGATTCATTTCAACCAAAACCTCCAGGAATTTTTCATCGTCTTTTCTTTCTTCAAAAGGAATATTAAATTTATCATAAAAACGCTTAGATAATTGCTGC
>JBFWMP010000056.1:0-8945 GCA_050251575.1 Clostridia bacterium | reverse complement strand
TTACTCCCACTTACCATTGACTTTCTAGTGATTCATTTCAACCAAAACCTCCAGGAATTTTTCATCGTCTTTTCTTTCTTCAAAAGGAATATTAAATTTATCATAAAAACGCTTAGATAATTGCTGCGATAATTCATTTCTTTTCTTAATTGCCAACTGTGCCCTTCGATTTAAGTATTCTTTTAGTAAATGATATTCTTCGCTGCTTAAAGGATATATATTGACGACCACTGTTTTCTCTTTTTCAGTAAAATCAGCTGATATGGGAATTCGTGATGCATATTCTTTAACCACTATGGTTCCCGCAACATAATCTCCTAACCTCCTTGATTCGTTGCTAATAAACATCACAATGATTCCCACAGCATACAATCCCGGAAAAGCATCCACGAAACGGAAAATATTTCTGAGAACTGAAGCTATAAAAGAAATTGGCTGCCCGTTGCTTTTGATTACCCTTAACTTCAGCGCTGCTTTCCCAGGACTTCGTCCTTTTAATATCATTTCAAAGAATATGAAATATCCTACAAATATTGTAAATCCAACAATAATAAGCAGCGCGGTATACACGGATATCATATTGCTAAAATCATCTCCCAGACTAACATTTACTCCTATTAGACTAGATAAAATGATAAGAGATATGGTTATTTGAATCAGCATATCTAAAAGCAGTGCTACAAACCTCGAACCAATTCCCGCTATTTCATAAAATAACTGTACCCCTTCCGGAGTGATAATTTTTATTTTATTTTCCATAAAAAGTCTCCTTTCTTCTTCACAGTTCAAGCAGTTTCTGCTACAATAATGAGCGGAGGGGATGATAGTGACAGAAGACCATTTTATTCACAGGCACATAAAAACCTGGAAGCAGCTTGAAGAACTATTAGCTTTATTACAAAATAACAGACTCAGAAAAGTTGATTTAAATACATTAAAAAATTTGGATAGACTGTATCGGCAGACATCTGCTCATCTTTCCTATGCGCAAACTTATTTTCCCAACTCAGAAGCATGCCAATATTTAAATAACCTGATTTCACGAGGACATAATTATTTTTATACGCGTAAGAAGGGAAGTATAAAAAATGCTGTAACATTTTTCATATATGATATTCCCTATATTATTATAAAGAACTGGCGCTTCTTAATTGTATCATGTGCTGTGTTTTTTATTGCATTCTTATTCAGCTATGCATATACATGGATTGAACCCAAAAATGCATATGTTTTTCTTCCTTCTCAACTTATACACAACCTGAATCTGGAAGGAAAGGGATTAGATAATATAGACTCCCCTATCATTTCAGGTGTAATTATGTCCAACAATATCTACGTTTCTCTTCTTTGCTTCGCATACGGAATTTCCCTCGGGATTGGAACAATATATGTACTGCTGACAAACGGCTTTCTATTAGGAGCACTTAGCGCGGTTGCTGTCAAACAAGGGGCAGCGCTTACGTATTGGTCACTCATTTTACCTCACGGCATCATAGAACTATGTGCAATCTTTATAAGCGGAGCAGCAGGCCTCAAGATAGGCTATAGTTTAATCCACCCCGGTAATTATAAGCGTTGGGACGCTCTCACCATATCATCTAAAGAAGCACTGAAACTGATTGGCATCGTAATTCCTATGCTTATTGTGGCAGGATTCATAGAAGGATTTCTCACCCCATCTGCATTATCACCCCATAACAAGCTCATATTTGCAGCATTTACGGGAATTTTTCTTACGGCATACTTCGCCATAGGATTAGCCAAACCACGCTTGAAAAAAGATAATTCATTTTAACTAATCCTCATGGCTCTTTTCATAGCGATATAGCGATTCACTACTTCCGGTGTCAGCCGATGCGGCTCTGTCATAATATTTACTATTCCTCTGCGCGCCATAATGGTGGATGCATGTTGTTCCGTACCTATTCGGTAAACCGCGGCAGCTTTCGCATAAATATCCTGCATATTTTGTACAGGTTTATCCAGCATCTCGTTAAGACCGGGATTCAAAATAGATACCATCAATAATACATGCTTTTTATTCAATGGCTGCAATACTGCAGTAATCTCTTTACAACTCTCCTCATCTTTCGGATGAGAAAAAATACATATCAGACTCCTTTTTCGTTGATACGTCTGCAGATAAGAAACCAACTCGCTGAAGTCACTCTCATAGTACTCCGGCTGTACTCCATATACTGCCTGCAATATTTTCCGCATTTGAGCTGTGCCTTTTGCAGGCTTTATAAACTGCATTACCTCATTTCCAAAAATAATCAGACCTACCTGATCACCTTTATCAATTGCTACCTGCACCAATACCAAGGCAGACTCGATAGAATAGTCCAAACGTGTCATTCTTCCCGCCTGTGATATCATAGTTCGCCCTGTATCAATACATACGATAACATTTTGGTTCTTTTCAACATCATATACTGCCGTAATAAGCTTATTATTCCGTGCGGTTGCCTTCCAATTGATTCTGCGGTATTCATCATCACTTGTATATTCCCTTAAATATTGGAAATCTGTACCAATACCAAATACTTTATGAACCGCCGCATCATTGTGATCCAAAAGCTTTTTTCCACATAAAAGGTGGTATTTTTTTACAGGATACAAATCAGGATATACAGAAATAACCTCCCCTGAAAGAACTTGAAACTGTTTTGTACACAATCCCAATGCTCCAGTATATCTTACGAAAATATTTCCAAAATCATAGCTGCCTCTTTTCAAAGGACGAACGGTATAACTGCCGGCAGAAATTTCTCCTGCTGCACAAATTAATGTAATAGGCTCACCTTTGGCTCTTAAATCAGCAGGTACCGTATCTTTTAATCGTATAAATACTGTTCTTCTGCTGTTATTGGATACTTGGACAATGATACTTTTCTCTTTACCAATCTCAAAAATATCTTTATAAATCCTCTCAATCACAAACTCTTCATGCTTCGGACTAATTTTCCCATCCAGTAAATACAATCCGACAAGAGCTGTATTATATATTATAAAAATACTGCCATGCAACTGCAAATACATACCCAGCAGCAACAAAACGCCACCTGCCCAAATAAACAGTACCATCCTTTTTGTTACGCCCATATTATTCACCTTGGCACTTTCACGTGATTTAATATTTGTATAATCACATCATCAGCCTTCACTCCATCAATTTCAGCTTCTGGTGCAACAATCAGTCTATGCCGTAGAATAGGTGCACACAGGTACTTGATATCATCAGGTATTACATAATCTCTTTCTTCTATACAAGCCAAAGTCTTCGCTGCTGTCATTAAGGCAATAGAAGCCCTGGGGCTTGCTCCTAACAACAGGTTAGGAGATTGGCGGGTTGCTGCTATAATGGCCATGATATAGTTAATTATACTTTCTTCTACACTAACATTTTCAATTTCTTTCTTGCACTGCCTGATTACATCACTATTCAAAATCTTATTCAGTTGTATGTTCCCGAAGTCCTTCGCATTAAAACCCTTATGATAATTCATGAGAAGCTTCTTCTCTTCCTCTATATTAGGATAACTTATTAGGAGTTTCATTAAAAAACGATCCAGTTGTGCTTCGGGAAGTGGATAGGTTCCTTCAAATTCTATAGGATTTTGTGTCGCAAATACCATGAATGGGTATTCCAAGGGATAGCCTGTTCCATCAATAGAAACACGTGCTTCTTCCATTGCTTCCAGCAAAGCTGACTGCGTTTTCGGAGGTGTTCTGTTGATTTCATCAGCTAGTAGAAAACTGGTGAACAGCGGACCTTTCTTTAAATGAAATGTCTGCGTATTCATATCATATATATTGGTACCAATAATATCAGAAGGCATCATATCCGGTGTAAATTGGATGCGATGAAAATCCACATCCATAATGGTTGCAAGAGTTCGAACAGCTAAAGTCTTTCCAAGTCCCGGTACCCCCTCAATTAAAACGTGTCCTCCTGAGAACAGGCAAACAAGCAGAAGCTGAAGCAACTCATCCTGCCCTACAACAACACGGGCCGCTTCTTTTTTAATCTTTTCCGCTATATTTGCAGTTATCTTGTCATTATTCATTATTTGTTATCTCCTCCCGCAATATGTCAATACTCTGAAAAAGGCTAATTACATCACTATCAGCTATCTTTTTATTGTGATTATTGCCTAATACTCTATCCAGTACTTCTCTTAACTCTTCATAATGTTTAAGCCGATTTTCTTTCCAAAGCAGTTCCAGCAATCCATCTTTCTTGTGGAGATTTCTTTTAAAATATACAGCAGCTTCTTTCTCAAACTGTTGATAATACAGCAATAGTGCATCCTCATACTGTTCTGCCCTCTCCATAAGTCCGGCTAAAGCCTGCACATCTTCATTTTCCGCCCTCACTGCTTCCTCCTGATAGGTTGCCGGCAAACCCAAAGGCCTATTGTTTAAGAACAGTAAACCGATCAAGCCAACCACTACTTGAAACAAAATAAGCTGCCACGTAGTATTCAATAATGTAATAGGCGAGTTCTTCCACTGTGCCTTCTTTTCAAATAGTTGTGTACCCTCGGGTTCACCAAAAAGCACCGGCCTATCATAGTAATCCCATACAGCAGCTACCAAGCGGGTAGCAGCCCCTTTCCTCCGCAAGCTGCTATTCAAAAACAGGCTGGCATCAGGGATTAGTCTAAACGTTCCCATCCCAAAAGGTTTGTCATAATACGATTTCCCACTATCTGAAGGTATTTCAAGTGCATTCAGCCCCGAAAGAAAACCACTGCTCTGACCTTCATTGGCGGAATAGGTAAAATACTTTTGATAGTCTCCTGCTATAATCATGGTATTCCCATTATAGACCCACTGGTTCAGTTGTTTTATCTCATCATTCTTATCTGAATAATCAAACTGCGGTTCAAACAAGATAAGTATGCTTTCAGGCTGAATTTCTTTAGCACCGCCTTGATGACGTGCGATTTTGAAATTAAGCTTTTCTAGTAAAAGATATGCACCTTTTGTGCCGGAAGGATATGTACTATAGGAGGAATACGGTAAAGGCTCCTGCTGTTGAGACCATCTTAAGATTAATGAGCTGCAGACAGCGATTACAATAATAACTGAAATAAGTATGACTAATTCCCTATTTTTTTTTATGATTGTATCCTCCTTTGATTTCGAACCGGTCAATCCCCCTATAATCTTTAACCAGTATACTAATCTTTTGCGACCAATTCAGATAATCCTCTTGGGTTGCCTGCCTTCCTCCATAACAAATATTATTAAATTGCAAAACTAAACTTTGAAACAACTCAAGATGCGGATATTGACTCTTTATAAGTTCAGTCATATACTGACGGTTCGTCTTTGATTCATGTAAGACGATATATTTTTCACCATGAAGCATCAACAGCAGGCTTAAGAAAAACCACTTAACGGCTGCTGTATAATTAGCACTATTCCCTTCTTGTTCAGCATACTCTAAAGCCAATTCAACAGTCAGCTTCTCTTTATTTGCATATCTTTTTAAGCTAGCCACATGAGTGTCTTTCCCTATCATTCTTAAAACAAGCAGTGTGACAACAATAATCAGAACTCCCAGTAATGATGCCGTAATAATAAATACAGCTAGTGCAGCAAAATTCATCGTACCTTCCCCTACTTTGATATTTGCGAAAATTTTGCGTAACCAGTCAGCAATTAATTCACCCAAATAATCTTTATGTGATTGAAATTCGGGTGCAGACAGCACTTCATCCATTTTCTCCTCTATAATTTTCGGAGAAGGAATCAGTCTTTTAGTTCCGATATTAGAAAATATACCAACTATGTTATTTACTTCTGTGGTCGTTCCCATGTTTCATTTCCTTCCAAGTTATCGGACATAAGTTCCAGGTCATAGCCTTCAACACGGATACGAACATCCATGTATAGTATGGTAGCCGCAATATAAATGATTGGTGTCGCAAGAGCAGATATAACCAGAGTAACTACCTGCTGAAACATAATATTCACCGGAGACAATACTGCAACTGTAACACCAAGTCCCGTAATAGCACCTATTACGACATATACAAGCAGATATACAAGAAAATTAACGCCTACTACCTTCCAAAACTTTTTTGCTACCAGCTTAAAACTGCGTCCGATAGCATTAAAGTGATATACTCCTTCTGTAACTGCAATAGGATAAACAAACGTTATAAAAGAGAAAAACACAACACTAACTGCTATTATCACTGTAAAAAACAAAATAAATAAAATAATTAATATAACTGGCAAACCATCATTGAATGCGCCACTGAATGATAACGGTATCATAATAGCCATGAAAATCAGCATGATAACCAAAAACACTATGCCGAATCCTATAGAGTACACAATAAGACTTAACCCAGTCACAATAAGTTTCCCGAAGTTCTTCCATGTTTGCTTTAAAGAGGTTGCTGCATCAAGCTTGAATCCATGGTAATATTTTTGTGTAATATTCGAAATACCACCCTGCACAAATGGATAAATGAACACATAATTGATAAGTCCAGCTCCATAGGTAACAACCATCATTAATATGGACCTCACAAGGTAATCCGGTCCAAAGTTTGGCTCCGGTGCCTGCGCGGCAAAATTTTCGAAGAGATTTTCAAAGTTCCCTGATTTCAATCCCTGTATGACAGAAGACCAAGGATCAGTAACCATCCCCGGAGGTGCTGCAAGATTGTTAAGTATTAATGTAATGATACCGAACAACCCTCCTATTAGAGCACTAAAGGCAAGGATTGCTGTAAAATTATTTCTGTATATCCTAAAAGTATAGTCAAGTATGTTTCCAATACTCATAGGTTTAATCGAAAATGGACGCTGATTCATTTATTAATCCCCCATTCATAAATAATAAATATTCTATAAATTTGCGCTAATATCCAGTACTGGCAGTAATGTCTGCGCATTCTCTATTTTACATTTATACACATATTTTTTCAAGAAAATTATAACAGTGATAGAAAAAACTATTTTTAATTACCTCTATAATTAAGAAAATAAAGTTAATTAATTTGCTAATAAAGACGATTTATTAATAGATAAGAGTTTTTACAAACAAGAATAAGGATGTGGAATTATGGACTTGAAGTTGGAGAATAAAAATGATCTTGAATTAGCACTAAAGGAACTAATAGCTTCGGTAATTATAGAAATCTACAAAACACTAAAATCTGAAAATCTTATTGAGACTCACACTCTCAACATTTCAAATAATCCCAACTCCCATAAGATAAATAAAAATATCGCTAAAAAAAACTCTACTGTCAATCAACACCAAACCACTAGCCAAAATATGGACAACAATATAGATAACTCGCTTGAAAGTAGTCTTTATGGTAGCGATCATGGAACCATGAAAGGTAATTTTTTAAATAACGACCGCAATGAAATAGGAAACCCTTTTTCAACAAGTTATACAGGAAGGTATTACAGTAATATGAGAAAACACTATATCCATTGGAAAAAATCAGAATAGTTTTAATAGAATGCAGGTGGAAATAGTTCAAAACCACTGATAGAGTCAAATAATATAAAAAAAGCTAAGAATGTCATTCTGAGAAGAGCTAAGAATCTTAATATCTAAGCAGTTTTCAAGATTCTTCATTTCATTAGAATGACACAAATCTCGACTTTTCCCGTGGTCTCGAACGGTTGTCGACTTGCTAGCTTTCCTTGAAAAAACGAATCAACAGGACTATCCCCGCTGACTCGTTTTAAAATCAGTAATTTTCTTATCTAACCATACAAGGCTTTTTACTGTCAAACTTCCAGTTGCTTATCAAATATTGCATCACTATAGCATCGTCACGTTCACCGGAACCCATCCTATTATACAGCTTATTGGCTTCCATCACCTGATCCATATCAATCTCAATACCCAATCCCGGTTTCTTAGGAATCTCTATCATTCCATTAACAATCTGCAGCGGCTCTTTAGTTAAACGCTGTCCATCCTGCCATATCCAATGAGTATCTATTGCGGTAATGTCACCCGGTGCAGCTGCAGCTACATGAGCAAAAATGGCTAGTGAGATATCAAAATGGTTATTGGAATGTGAGCCCCAGGTCAACCCCCAATCATCGCAAACTTGCGCCGCACGTACAGAACCGCTCATCGTCCAAAAATGAGGATCTGCCAAAGGTATATCCACGGCATTTAGTACAATAGAATGATGGAACTGACGCCAATCAGTCGCAATCATATTGGTTGCCACCGGCAAGCCTGTTGCTCTTTTAAATTCAGACATAATTTCACGACCAGAGAAGCCTTTTTCAGGGCCGCAGGGATCTTCCGCATAAGACATAATACCATGCAGACCTTTGCATAAGCTTATGGCTTCATCTAAAGACCACGAACCGTTTGGATCAAGGTTAATTCGCGCATCCGGGAATTCTTTCGCCAACGCCTTTACCGCATCGATTTCCTTTTCACCTTCAAGTACTCCACCTTTTAATTTAAAATCTTTAAAACCATAGTGCTCTTTTGCCGCATGAGCAAGTTCAACAATCGCTTCTACAGTCAACGCCTCGCGTCTTCGCAATTTAAACCAGTTATCCTTACTGTTGCTTTCATCAATATAGGGTAAATCCGTCTTATTCTTATCAGCTACATAGAATAAATATCCTAAAACCCGTACAGCATCTCTTTGTTTGCCATCCCCAAGTAAAGATGCAACCGGCAAATCCATATACTTCCCTAACAAATCCAACAAGGCAGATTCCACAGCCATTTCAGCATGAACTACAAAACGCAAGTTCTTTAAATCAAGATTTTGCAAGCCTTCTCCGGTATTTTCATCCATACCGCTGCTTCCATTTTTCAAATCATTAATTATTCTCTTATAATCTCCGATTGGGTTTCCTACTACCAATGGTGTGTAAGATTCTAAAACCTTTCTGATGTCATCCCCGCCATGTACTTCTCCAAGACC
>JBFWMP010000055.1:0-15495 GCA_050251575.1 Clostridia bacterium | reverse complement strand
TCGCAAAAATTGGCTTTTTTCCCAATCCGTCGATGGAGCAGATGCCTCAGCCTTCTTCTACTCAATGATAGAGACGGCCAAACGATCTTCCCTCAATCCAATGGATTACGTGGAGGCCCTCTGTACCTTCGGTCCCGGCTGCAGCACCGACGAGCAGCGTGAGGCCCTGCTGCCGTGGAACATTGATCTCTCAATACTGGATGAGCTGAGAAACAGGCGTTTGAATGCTAAACCTGATCCACAGAGAACCACGGCATACAACTTCGTTGGCGCCACTAGATAGAGCTCTCAATCCGTATGCCTTGAAGCAATTCCAGGAAATTGCCTGACAGGCTTACCTCGATTTTCGCACCAAAGACATGCACTACCAACTTCTGGTCCCCAGCCGGTTGTTTATCCAATGGCTTACCCAAACCGACGAAGGGAATGATAGGCTTGGGGTCGTAGTCTTCCTCATAATACCCATATGTATGCATCCACTTGTAGAAGGTGCTTCTTCCTATTCCTGCGGTTTGAGCGTATGACAAGAAGGATCCTTTTCCTTCTTCTCTGACGGCTTTTGCCCGCTCCAGGTGAGCAAGCTTCTCTTTCCTTGTATAGGTGTGATAGTGCATCGATTACTTCTCCTTTCCTTGATTGATGATTGTGTTCATTCTATTGAAGGAGATTCGGTTGATTAAGAGCGATTTATAGTGCGCTTACAGAGTAGCCATCATCAGCTGTCACAATAGTTTGAAGTCAGCTGCATATCCCCGAAATTGGAGGATACGCTCATAGTCTTCAATATAATCCACCTCAGCCCAAAACAGACCATTTGTTTCTTCAATATGCACTGGATTATTGGGAATTCCTTCATACAACACATTTTCCCACCAAACGGAATGTTTTTGAGTTGAAATCATTGATTCTAATTTTTCCATGAACGTTTGGACAAAATGTTTCCCAATTTTTGCAACACCGACATATTCACCGGTAATATCATTTCCTTCGAGTTCCTTTCCATACTTCTCAAGCAAACCATTCGAATATTTGAATTTATAATCTGCTTCTTCCTTCCTGGATCCGTCAGCAAACATTACAGGATTCGCAGTACTGGCAATCGCCTGATCGAATAATGCTTCTTCCATGAAAACATCACCATTCATAATGATCACATCATCATCTGCATCCAGGAAGTCTTTGGCGAACCATGCGGAAGCAATACTATTAGTTACATCAAAGAAAGGATTGTAGAAATATTGTACTGGAAAATCCTGAAGGTGTTCCTTGATTTGCTCCTGTCGATACCCAACAGAAATTCCAATTTGATCAATCCCCTTTCGGCTGAATAAATCCACAGTATAGGCAATCAATGAAGTGCCACCAATCTCAACTGTGCTTTTTGGATTTCCTGATAGATACCTGCTAATTCTGGTACCTCTCCCTGCGGCCAACAACAAAACTCTCATAACAGTCCCCTTCTTTGCATATCTTGTAAAGCAGCAAGCAATGTATCAGTATCCTTGATAGAGACATTCCCCATATGGCCAACCCTGAATAACTTGGAAGCAAGTTCTCCACCATTCGGACACACGATAATCTGATACTCACTCTTTAATATCTCGTATATCTCATAAGCCGCTCTCCCATTGGTAGGTGACAACGGAGTCATTGCATTTGACAAAGATCGTGAAGGAATCGTAAACGGGAACTCGATGCTTCTGCGTCTGAAATCCAAGGCAACCTCTCTCATACGTGCCCGTTCAGCCTCAATTCCGCGTTTAAGAATTTCACTCATCCGCTTATGCAATTGATAAAGTATTCCTACTGCCGGAGTAAAAGGCGTTTGTCCTCGTTCTCCATTTTTCAAGGCAGATTGCAAGTCCAGATACAAGCAAGTGGGTCTCTGAGAGCAAATCCTTTTAATTGTACGCTCATTGATAACTAGGATTGAAACACCTGGAGGAACTGCCAATGCTTTTTGCGATCCTGTAAGCACTATGTCTGCATAAAGATTTCTCATAGAAATAGGGTCTGCAATAAATGAACTGATGGCATCAACTATCAGTAACAACGCATTATCTTGGCAGAATCTACTTACCAGTTGCATATCATACAGCACCCCGGTAGAAGTCTCATGCATATTAATAAGAAATCCAGTATATCCTTTTTGCCTGAACGGTGCTAAATGGGCTTGTGTTAACAGCTCTCCATATTCTAAGGAAATTCTTGTGAATGGGATGGCATGGATCTCGCAAATCTCACAAAACCGATGGCCAAAGCTCCCTCCGTCCACCACGAGAAGAAAATCAGTAGAGTTGAACGTATTGATGACGGCAGCTTCCATGGCAGCAGTACCAGATCCGGTGAGAAAAACAGCCCGTGATTCAGAGTCTGCATCCACCAGCTCTTTCATCATTGCTTCATTCTCTTTCATCAGTGTTGAGAACTCTGGGGTTCTGAAATAGGGGACTTGGTTCTTCCCCAATGCAAGAATATCATCCTCCATCATCACGGGACCAACAGCAAAATTTAACTGATGCAGATCATATTCCATGTTATTACTCCTTATACGTTTATTACAATAATTTTACATCATAAATTTCTAATAGAATTTCTATTTATTACTTAGTTCCTGACTTATTGTAATGCTATTACATATTTCTCAAATCACATCATATTAGCTTTCTGATAAATACATGCAATCTTTTTTAGTAATTCATCATTTACTAAAGTATATTGCTTTCCATCAATTACAATACTTGCTCCATGAAATGGAGGAAACCATAGTGCCATAATTTTTTTATCAATTTCTATTGAAGTATCGTTCAATGTAATTTCTTTATCATGCTGTAAATCGATTTTACTATAATAATTACCAGATTCCGGATTTTGTTTCTCTCTTGGTAATTCCTTACCAGAAAGGAGTAAACTACATACATCCTGTAAAAGCAATAGTGATTCCTTCTGTTCCTTTGCCTCAAGTTCAATTGAAGTTAAGATATTCCCTACAGTGAACCAGCGCTGAAGAATAATATCGCCTTGATCTACTTCTTTTGTTAAGTAATGTGCTGTTACAGCCCAGTCTGTATATCCATGCAATAAGCAGAAACAACAAGCTGCAATACCCTTATGCTCTTGAATTGGTGCTGGATGGAAATTTATAATTTTACCGTTTAGCTGTTGAATAATTGATTCTTTTATAATTCTCGAATAGAGATATGAAATCCCATAGTCAATTTCAGGCAAACATTTGTTATTTATCATTTTATAGATATCACTAATTCTATAGAAATGAATATTCTTCTCATGGCAAAAATTTGAAATCATATTGGGAAAAGCCTCTTCACAAACACACCCAATAAGTTCAATCTCACAAGTACTCATATAGCGTAGAGCATTTATTGCCCCAATTCTATTTGAACAAAAGAAAAGTATTTTCATAATCCTCCACGGTTAATTCCATTTAATCAAAGCTCTTTCCGAGCTAAGCCCTCTGTCAAGACAGGTATCATAAAAATAACGAATATTCCTATGCTACCTGATTATCGATTTTTCTATCGGGGAAACATCCTGCTTCAGTATACTCAGTGATGATCCAAAATAATCCTACATACTGCCTCTGAGGCAATACCCTTTTCATAAGCCCCATAGAAATCAAGAACTTCTTCACAGTTTTTAATGTAGTCATAATAAGGAAAAGCATTAATCAAATTATTTAGCTCTTCTTGGTTTTTTGCGACTAGATATGGTGATTCTGCAATTTTGAAACAGAGTGTACGATCATGCTTAAGATATTCTTCATAGTCATCTTGGAAAAGAAAACAGGGCCTTCTTAACAAAACAAAATCTCCGGCACTAGATGAATAATCAGTAATCAGAATATCTGAAATCAATAGCAAATCAGCCATATCTTCATAATAAGTAACATCATAAACAACAGGGTTGTCTTCAAATCCTTTTAACCCACATGAAGCAGCATGTGCTCTAACCAGCAAAACCCATTCGTTACCTGTAATTTCGTTCAATTTCTCCAATGTACTAGAAATGTTGATACCTTGTATTTCCTGTAATTCCTTTGATACAGAAGTTTTTTGACGAAATGTTGGAGCATATAACAATATATGTTTTTCTGAAGAGATTTTTAATCTACTTTTGATTGAATCAATTTCTATCGGATCATTGAGCAACAATTTATCACAACGCGGACTACCAGCTTTTATGAACTGACCATTATAATGCATTGCAGTTTTAAAAGTCGATTCTCCGTATTCTGACCCAGTCACCGCATAGTCACAAATCTTTTCTTCAAGAACTGGATGAGGTCTTCTACCATTCGGCCATGCATCATATAGCACTTTTTTAAAGCCCCTATCCCCATGATAAGTTTGAATATATATTTGTTTTTCTGATTTAATTGTCCATAAAGGTTTCTCAAAATTATCAACCCAAATTCCTGCAGTTGCCAATTCATAGATGGCCTTGATAGAATTATTTTTAACGCATTTTACATATTTTGGTACAATTTTTTCCTTACTTTTAAGATCATTAAATAGCCAAACAATCTCATAATCAGGGGCCATAACATGTAGCTTCTCAGAAATAGCTCGAGGATTATCAGAATAGGATTTTCCTACAAAACTTATGAATACAACTTTCCTTGTTTCTATACCAAATATTATTTGAATCATCCGTTGGAAATAATAAATTCCAGTAAATAGTATTTTACTCTTCAAACCTTTTATCATCTCTGTTTCTTATTTCTCCATTGCTCAATTATTTTATATATTATTGATTTATAATGAATTAACAGAATAGCTAGATATCCACCTACAATCCCACAC
This sequence comes from Clostridia bacterium, assembly GCA_050251575.1. Taxonomy (GTDB): domain Bacteria; phylum Bacillota; class Clostridia; order SK-Y3; family SK-Y3; genus X23. The sequence goes on along the minus strand of JBFWMP010000055.1, from coordinate 10,672 downwards.
TTATACAAAAAATTACCATAGTTAAAAACAGTATCGTATTTTACATAACTAAATATTAAGCCTATTCCAATTAACACAATACTAGGAAGAATAGTCCGTATCATCCCTAACACATCAAACATACCTTGATTATAATTTCTACAAAGCAACACTACGATTACAACGATACAAACCTTTGCAATAAGAAATGATAGTGCAGCTCCATACATTCCAAAACGAGGAATTAGTACTGCTGCAAGCGAAATGTCAAGAAAACTTCCTGTTAAAGATGCATAGAATATTTTTCTTGCAGCTTCTTGGTGGTAAAAAAGAATATTAACATAGAAGTAATAAATCGACTTAACAGAGAAAGCAACTACAAGAATAGGGACAACTTTCCATGCCAATGTGTATCGGCTATGCGTCATTAAAAGAATTGCTTCCTGTGAGAAGAGACCAATACCTAAATAGATGACTGAATATAAAGATAAGAGAATTTTTGCAAACTCCATCTGATCAATATCAGACTTCCCTTTTCCTTCATGTAACACATTAAAAAACCAAGGGGAGAAGGCCTTGTTGACAGAGGTCTGGAACAAATCAATTAGGCTCCCAAATTGCATAGCAATACCATATAAACCAACTGAGGCAAGGGAAGCTGAATTATTAATGAAGATCTTTGAAACGAAGGCAGCAATACTAGTAGATAAATTATGCGGAATAATTGGGATTGAATAGGAGAGTGCCCGTTTTAGAAGCTTCCAATTGAAGGAAAACGAAAGCAAATTTCGTTTCCTTAAATCAGATACCATAAAAATACTATAAAGAAAACTTACAATTGCTTGTGAAAGCAGGACTCCAACTGGTCCTAACTTCAATATAACAACAAATACTATCGTAATACCTGTCTGTAGAAGAAAAATAATCACACTCAGCGAAGCAAGGAATCTTCCTTTCTGTATAGCTTTTAGTACATTTTCATGAATTGTATGGAGACTTTGAAATAGTAGTGTAATTAGTGCAATTAGCACATAGGGATAGAAAGGAATGCCAGTAAACAGGAACCTTATAATCACCTTGGAGAACAAGCTACTTACAACAAAGAACAACAACCCCATGATAAAAGTAAAAGTAATTATTGATCCAATTAGAGATTTAACTTTCTCCTGATCCTCTTTATATTCCACATAGAACCGGGGAATAGCTGCATAGAGAGAAAAAGAGACAAGGAAAGTAGCAACACTTAAAAATGAATGAACAAGATTAGTAATACCATAGTCACCTGGGGAAAGATATTCAGTATAGACAGGAAGAAGAAAAAAACCAAAAGCTTTCACCAAGAACGAACTAAATGTATAGTAAAATGAGTTCGCTAATACGATTTTTTTTCCACTCATGATTTCTTCATGCTTCTTGACCCATCATTTATAGAAGCCATTTCCATACCCTTAGATAATCCAATCCATAGAAATAAATCTATTGAACCTAATATCAAGAAACCTGTTGTTATACGATTTGCCAGAAAAATATTCTCCAAACTGTCTGACTTCTTTAAAGTTGATACATCTAAGGTAAGCACAACCTCTATCAAAAAGTGAGCCCATAGAGAGAGTAGGTAATACTGGACTCTAAACCAAATAGACCTCACCTCACCTTCCTAACATTGGCATCCTCTTTCTGATTCTTTTCAACAAGTGAAAGATCTATCCAGCTTCCAAGTAGATAATCATAGGATTCTGGAGTAAATTCCTCAAACCCAGAACCAGGAAAAAATGTAAGCTCTCCAAATTTGATTTGGTTGTTCACAATATAGAAATCAACTCTTACAAACGGTATATCTTTTGATAGTTTTCTAGATAAATCCAACATCTCATTAAAACAAGCTGGTTTCTCTATTATTTTTCCACTACGAGGATAGTGCCTTTCAAAAGGCAAAGGATTCCAATCAAGATCATAGAAGTCAACCTTTAGTCCACTTTCACTTCTTCTATCTAGACACAAAAACAAACACTTAGGGACACCATTAAAACAGAGTATTTTATAATCAACTAAATCATCTTGAGAATCATTTATAAGCAATTCTTCACATATAATCCTAGGTTTAATATTCTTATAAGGCCATTCTCGACCACTCCAAAATAAATTATTCTTCATTCGTTTATTTAGATAATCATTTGCCTTTTTAATATCTAATTTACTCTTATTTCTGCAAATAACCACATCCCCAGATGAATGTGTGGGTTTCAGAACAAACTGATGTGGGAAGCGATTGTATTCAATATCTTCTACCTTGTCGAATACCCCAATGAGAGGTATAAGAAATTCTTCCCCAATAGTATGCTTTACATAATCTCTCACCTCAAACTTATCAACTAATTGTACATATTGAGGGTTCCGGTCATGCAATTTCAACCATTGTAGTTTCTCGTTATATGTTTGTGGATTTCGTAGATTCAACGGATACCCAACTCTCTTTCTAAATTCTATTCTGAGATATATGCTATCAGGAATCAATCTGCTCAAAAACTTATAGTAAAGACGATTCCAAGCAAATTTCGGATTACTTAATATTATTAACAACTTATTCATTATTACAAAATTCTCTATGGTAAACTTTAATGTTATATTATGGAGACTAAACCTTCATTTAAATATACTTCCGTTGAATTCTAGCCAAGCCAATTTCTAAGACTCCGATAATATTCAAAATAATTGAATTGTGATTCCAAGTTTTTAACCGGCTATTTGATACCCATAATTTCGCAAAGCCTCTTAAGACTAAGATTTTTGAGTACTGCTTAGGTGTCTGCAACATAACTTTTCTTGCCACCTTTGGAAACTTTTGATAGTCTTGTTCAATATTACACAGCATACCCAAAGTTGCAGCAACAATCATTACCAGTTCTTCCTGAGATAGCATAATATCATTTTTTTTATACATCTCAGATAATGTTCTCAATGCCAATTCGAATTGCAAATTTCGATCATTTTTCTTCTTGCAGGAAATTGCAGAGTCATGAAAACGATATTTCAACAACTTCATGGGTAGATTATAGAATTCTGTTTTATCACTGAGATCTACCCATAGTCGGTAATCTTGTGCATGAGAATACGAAAGATCATAATTTATTAAATTCTGATTTAAAACAGACTTCCGTAGCATAACGGAGGGGTGAATAAAGGAACATTCAAAAAATAACCTAGATTTAATATGTTTATTAGTTCTTGAAACAAAAAAATTTCTAAACTGGTTTCCATCAGAATTAATACCAATCGCCTTTGTGCCAACGACCCCTACCTCTAAATGAGATTGTAGATATTTGACTTGCATTTCCAAACGTCGAGGCAACATCACATCGTCAGCATCCATTCTTGCTAGGAACTCTCCTTTTGCACTCTGGATTGCATAATTCAAAGAAAAAGCAATACCCATATTAGTTTCATTTTTAAGAAATACGATTCTATTATCTTTATAAGATCTAATGATGTCTGGACTACTATCAGAAGAAGCATCATCAACTATTAATAGTTCAAAGCTACTGAAGGACTGGTCTAAGATGCTATCAATTGCTTCCTTTAAGAACCGGCTAGAATTAAAAACCGGCATAATCACAGATATTATTGGAGAGTAATTATATGGCATGAATCCCTCGTGTTCTATTTGGGCTTGTTTCAAATTTTATATTTCTTAGAAGAATTAGGAACAGAATGTCCTGAATGATTGTTGAATATCCCAATACATCTCCTTTTATATGTATAACTAGAATGTATACCAACAATACAAAACTCAAAAACCTATTTCCACGATCCCAACTCAACATATATACCTGTAAAACAAACAGTAATACGAAACCAACAATCCCAAAATATAGAATATTTCTCATATACCCTGCATCTGTGTGCATATAATAAGAGCCATCACTATTTACGTAAAATCCATCGCCAAAGAGAATAGTAGATTTAGGAATTTTAAAATACATATCATTAAATAAATGATCTGTTGAACTCGTCCTTAGCTGGTCTAATTCCAAAAAGTTATAGATATATTCAAATGAGAATCTAATAAAGTTCTGGATTTTTATACTAAGAGCACTGATATCTAGTATGAGTATGGCCACACTAAGCAACAGAATGGAAAGCAAAACTCCAAGGATAATACTTCTTAGATAAATTTTTGGCAATTTTAGATTGGTTGTATTTATAATATTTCTATACAAAAAATAACCGAATCCCATTCCAAATCCTACAATTGCGGTCCGCCCTGCTGACAATCCTCCAAAAAGCAATAATATAAGAACTAAAATCTTACCCCAAAACCTATTTGGAAAGATTTTTTTTATATTTTCAAAAAATAAAATATAAATCATCCCATAACCAGCTGCAAGCATAAAGAAAGTAACACCAGAAATACTTAATCCACGCATATCTGCATAACGTTGACGAACATTAATTGTTAAATCAGTTCTAAATATATCTAAAATCTTATTGACTTCAGGTATGGAAAATGACAAAAACTGTATTGAAGACTGAACTATAAAAATATATAAGAGATGAACAACTATTCTCTCAGACTTTTCATTCTTTTTATACATTGCAAAAACAAAGATACCTAAAAAAAGGTTCAGAAATAGACTAATTAGTTTTTTGGGAACCTCATAATCATATGTATTACGAAAGATAGAAATCACTATAGAATAAAATGCCAAACTAATAATCAGAATAAATATTTTTATAATTTTCTTAATTCTAAAAAGCTGATGGATTTCGACACGAAATGGTTTATCAAATAAATACAATATCCCAAAAATTGGGATGAGAAGATCTCTTGACGTGAGTGTACCAATAATTGAAAAACCAAAAATATAAAAGAATAATATTACAATCATTTCATGATAATCCAATAGAATCATGTTTTTGATTAATCCTTGGACATTTATTATCATTCTCACCGCGGAGAATTTCTATATATTTTTGTTCCAAAGATTCTGCAACTGCTTCTGGAGAAAATTTCTTAACAATTTCTTCTGCGATTAGCATCCTATCATATGTATAGATATTTGAATATAATTCTTTCATTGCATTATATAATGCACTATCATCATCAACTGGAACAAGAATACCATTCCCTGGGTGAATAAATTCTTCAGGACCACCACATCTTGTCGCAATAACAGGAACTCCACAAGCAAGAGCTTCTATATATGCAACCCCAAAAGTCTCACTTGATGATACAAGGATAAAACAAGAAGCATCTGCTAGCGTTTTTGCAATTGATAATCTTTGAGTCATACCCTTTAGGAAAACTGATTCTTCTAAACTCAGCTGTATAATTTGATCTTTTAATTTATTAAATTCTGAGCCTGCTCCAAAAATAACCAACTCGCTGTTAGATACATGTTCATGAAAACGCTTAAATCCAGCTATCAACTTATCCATTCTTTTTAATGATATCAAATTGCCAACAGAAACTATTCTAAATATATTATCATCGATAGTCCTTGGCTTATACTTAAAAATATCAAGATTGACAATATTTGGTATATAAAAAGATCTCTTATTAAAAGTTTTTTGTAACCGAATCTGAAGTGAGGGACTTACAGCAATAATTTCATCAACATTATCATAAGTAAATTGTGCAATGACTCTATCTGAATGTTTGATGTTATCCTTATTAATATCTGCACTATGTTCAGTCATAATTAAAGGAACATCTCTATTCCTAATTCCTCTAGACGCATAATGTGCTATCTTGAAAAAATGAGCATGGACAATATCAGGCTTTCCAAATTTCTTAACACATACCTTATAAACAATATTAACCCCCAAGGTCCCAAAAATCGACAACAACCTCTTTGGAACTCTTCCTAATGGGATATTAATAGCTTCAATATGTACATTATCTTTAAATAAGCTCTCGCGACCCCATTTCCTCCAACGTCTTAACGAACGAAGATCAATCACAATAAGAACAACCTTGTGGCCTCTTGCCGATAGTGCTTTTGCTTGATCATATTCGAAAATTCCATTCATAATATATTTATTACTTGGATATCCTCTAGAAATGATAAATATTCTCACACTCTTCTCCATTGAAGTGTTCTAATCGTAAGAAAATATGAAATGCCCCCAAAGTTTGCATTACCGTAAATTTGGCTGCATACTTAGAATGACTAAGTACATTGCATAAGCAACCTCAATTTGCAAATCGAGGTTGCTTTATATTGTCTTAAGACTGAAAAATTAGACGTTACACTCACAAAATCATTAACTTATAAATACCTTTTCCATTCCTAATAGACTTCATTTGCTAATGGGCACAATCGTTTTCCAGACTCCCAAATATGAATATGATATTCATATACTAGTCCATTCTCCGAAGACTATTCTTGCTTAATACGCGCAGAATATACTTCTCGTACCAATTTTTCCCCAATAACTTTCCAATCATAATTCTCCAAAAAAGACTTATGTAGAGAATCACCAATACTTGAAAGGACTTCTTTTGTATACTGGATATCTATACTCTTTAAACCTTCTTTTAGCGATTCATTATCATTCTCAACAATAAAGCCAGTTACTTTATCTTGGACATATTCTCGTATTGTTCCAAAATCTGTACATAATATTGGAGTAGATAATTCAGCAGCGGTAAAAGCCACCCCACTCATAGATCCTGCCCTGTAGGGAAGAATTACTAAATCACTTTTTACAACTAAATAGTTTAAAAGATTGTCTTCAGCAAAACCTTTTAAATATAAAATATTATCACTTTTCTGCAGAGCAACCTCAGAATCAACAAAGTCTTTATATCGATCACTTACTGCACCAGCAATAATAAGCAATGATTTTGAATTTCTAAAATCTTCAACCCAAATCTTAATAAGTCTATCTACACCTTTGTCATAATGTATAAAACCAAAGTACAAATATACCTTTCTACTCGATAGAATTTTCTTGACAACTTCGTCATCTATTAAATTAATATCGTACGATAACGAATGATTCAAATATATACCATGACGTTGTATTTCAATCTTTTCCCTATATTCAGGAAAATAGGAACAAAATTCATCTTTTAGGCTTTCTCCATGCAATAAAATTACTACAGGAATGCTATAGATTTTTCGAAAAACCTTAACATATTTGTCACCACTTGAATGGGGTAATACATTGTGTGCCTTTAATACAAACAACTTTGTTGATTTTCTAAGATATTTAAAAATCAATTTATCAATAGAATACAGCAAAGGCCATTCGACATGTATTACATCAAAATTCTTTCTTCTAATTAATAGAATAATATATAAATATGCATAAATATATTCGAAACCACGTACAGCTAAACGAAACTTATCTCGTTTCATCTTATAGGAAATTGGAAAAAACCTTTTTACCAGATTATACTTAATTTTTTCTGGCGTTGTACAATTCTTCTGACAGATAACTGTTACATCAGCGTATTCCGATATACCGGTAGCCAAACCAGTAGTATAATAATATAGATTTGACTTATCTGCACACCATGGATCTATAATTAATATTTTCATCTTACTTCCAAACAATTCAATAAAACATACCTCATAAGAAGGAACTTTATTCCATATTTATTTTTTTACATCGTAGCAATTTATTTTATATTAAATGCTTTTAATCGACCCCAATTCAGTATTAGAAAAATTGAATATAAAATCGACAATCGTTCAATCCTTCTATAAATATACCAATGATACTTAACAAGTGAGAACTTATTATGCGATATGCCATCTGACCTTAGGCGATACTTTACCAAAGCTTGATCTACCCCATAGCAAAAAGGAGTTTCTTTGAGCAGCGCGAGCCAAAGAACGTAGTCATTTCTCTTTCTAATGTTAGGAATACGAACCCGATCAATTAGGTTTTTAGAAACTATCACAGTAGAATTACCAATCGGACACGATTTTAAAACTGTTTTGTAGTCAGCCTTTTCTTTAGGATGAATCACTCTCCCATTAGGCTGTTCCTCTTCTGAAATCTGTGCATATGCAGTACACGAAAACTCTAGAGATTGATTAAGCATAAAAGGAATTTGAATTGATAGCTTCTCTGGTTCCCATAAATCATCAGAATCACAAAATGCAACATATTCACCTTTTGCGTTATCAATACCAGTTTGTCTCGCAACTGCTGGTCCAGAATTCTTTTCCAATGTAATCAACTTAAATCTAGAATCTTTTAGTAAAAAATCTCGAATAATCTGTATTGTTGCATCTGTTGATTTATCATCGACTAGAAGCAATTCCCAATTACTATATGATTGAGCTAAAATACATTCTATCGTTCTAGAAATATAGTTCTCAACATTAAAACAAGGAGTTATAATCGAGATCAAAGGTTTAGAATTCATCTATTTTAACCCTATAGGCTTTGCAAGTCTTAATCTCTTTATAAGAATAATACTATTAATCAGCATTGCACTTCCTGTGCTTTTATTTGCATTTCCTTGTAAAAAGAAATTGAGATCTTCTTCTGATCAAGCAGATAATCCCCCAAATCCATAGCAGTCTCTTTCCCTTCCTCTGAAATACCATCTCTCCTAATTGTTTTATACAATGTCCTAAAGATCAAAGCTAAATCTCTTAAAAAGGTTATTCGGCTAAGATAATCCAAGTCATACTGCAACTTAGCTTCCCAACTAATCGCATTTCTACCATTTACCTGAGCTAATCCAGTAAGTCCTGGTCTGACAATATGCCGCTCCCGTTGTACATCAGTCATAAACACCATATCTTTTATAAGTAGAGGTCTCGGCCCCACAATACTCATATTCCCTTTCAAGATATTCCATAGCTCAGGAAGTTCATCCAAACTGGTAGATCGAAGCATCTTCCCAAACTTGGTAAGACGTACTTCATCAGGAAGAAGATTACCTTGTTCATCCTTCTGATCAGTCATAGTCCTAAATTTATAGAGGGTGAATATCTTTTCATGAAGACCAGGACGTTTCTGCCTGAAGATGACTGGACTACCAAGTTTGAATCTTACCAAAATAGCAGTAACTAGAAGCACAGGAGAAAGCACAATCAAGGCAAGGAGAGAACAAATAACATCAAACAGTCTCTTGAAGTACTTCCTATACATGTTACTTGAAACAACCCTTTACTATGTCGATAACCCTCTCTATCTCTTCCTCAGTTATCTTCACATCACTCGCCAGACACAATCCCCTCTCAAACACCTCTGCTCCTACATCAGTATCAGCATCTACAGTGACATACTCATGTCCTTGGAATACAGGTTGGAGATGCATGGGTTTCCAGATTGGCCTACTCTCTATGTTTTCTTTCTCCAAGGCTTCACGAATCTGAGTAGGAGTAACCGGACAGTCTTTATCAATCAGCAAACAAGAAAGCCAGAAGTTTGGCTCACTGTCTACAGTATGCGGATTCATTGAGACAGGCAAATCCTTGAAAGCTTGTTTATAGGTTTCATAGATCTGCCTCTTCTTCTGGATATGCGCATTGAGATAGACAAGCTGGCCTCTACCAATACCAGCAACAATGTTGCTCATACGGTAGTTGTACCCGATCTCACTATGTTGGTAATGGGGAGCAGGGTCTCTCGACTGGGTAGCCCAGAACCGGACTTTCTTTGCTGCTTGCTCATCATCGGAGAGGAACATTCCTCCACCACTCGTTGTGATGATTTTGTTGCCATTATACGAGAGAGCAGCATATTTTCCGAAGGTTCCAGTCTGCTTTCCTTTGTAGGTTGCCCCAAGGCTCTCAGCTGCATCCTCGATCAATGGAACGTTGTATTGCTCACACAAGGCAAGTATCTCATCCATCTTCGCAGGTGTTCCGTACAGATGAGCAACAAGCACGGCCTTGGCTTGGGGGTATTTCTTCAGCGCAATCTCCAAAGCTCTTGGGTCCATGTTCCAGGTATCGTATTCGCTATCGACGAAGACTTGAATGCCGCCTTCATACGAGACTGGGTTAACGGTAGCAGAAAAGGTCAGATCACTGCAGATGACGATGTCTCCCGGTTTGACACCACAGAGCTTGATGGCAAGGTGGAGAGCGCTGGTGCCACTGACCAGAGCAGCAGCATGCCTTACTCCAACGTAAGCAGCCATCTCCTTTTCAAACTCATCTACATTCTTGCCAAGAGGAGCAACCCAATTGGTGTCAAACGCTTCTTGTATGTACTTCATCTCCAAACCATGCATGGTCGGAGATGAGAGATAAATCCTCTTGTTCATGAATCCTGTCCTTAAATATTCAAATGAGTCCCTCATCAGGAACTCCCCACTCCCACCCTATGTTCATAAGTTCCCTACCACCTATTTCAGCTCTACGCTTAAAATGTGGTGTGGCTAACCTCTTCCTCGCCCTCTCTCACGCTGCTTCAACTCAAACAACCCAATATCCTAAAACCCCTCAATTCCTGCATATTTATGCAGCTTTCGAGGCTAGGTGGTAAGTTTTATTCCTTTCTATCAAAATAATTAAAATTGCTAAGAAGGAGCCTGCCGGTGCCAGGTTTCCTACCTGGCTCCTCTTCTGGCACCCCGTCTTATTCTTCAAAACGACTAACCGTCCGCGTCTTAGCACGTAAAACGCTATATATGGAGCCTTATCGTTAAATTGTGTTATTTGTTACGCTATATATAGTGGTCGTCAGGTTATTAAAGACGACGCAGGAGCCCAAGAAA
>JBFWMP010000054.1:13126-15812 GCA_050251575.1 Clostridia bacterium | reverse complement strand
GAAGATATTTTAAGAGAACAGGATGTTATTGGAATAGAAAATGTAATCCGTGTAGAAAGATAGCAATATCAATGTTAATATTTTAAATATATTATTTTAAAAAGGGGAGTGGAGCCGGTGTTGATGCGGAAAGAAAGGGAATTGGTCGTTGAATATGGAAAAAAACTTATCACGGCAGGGCTTACGAAAGGAACCGGAGGAAATGTAAGTATTGCAAACAGAGAGCTGGGATATTTTGCTCTTAGTCCGTCAGGCATGGATTATTTCAAAACAGAACCTGAAGATGTAGTAATTCTTGACTTTAAGGGAAATGTTGTTGACGGTAAGCGTAAACCATCCAGCGAGCTTGATCTGCATAGAATATTTTATGAAAGAAGAAAAGATATTGATGCCGTGGTACATGCACATACCGATTTCGCCACCACTATTGCTTGTATGAATTGGGATTTGCCGGCAGTACATTATCTGATAGCATTTGCGGGAAAAGATGTAAAATGTGCAAAATATGCCACATTCGGTACAAAAGAACTGGCAGAAAATGCATATGAAGCAATGCAAGACAGATTTGCAGTACTTCTTGCCAATCATGGAGTTCTTGCCGGCGGGAAAGACATTGCGAATGCTTTTTACAAGCTGGAAGAAATCGAATATTGTGCACAAATATATTTCCGTACAAAGTGTCTTGGACAGCCGGTTATTTTATCAGAACAAGAAATGGAAGTACATCTTGAAAAGTTTAAAACCTATGGGAATGCATCCATGCCTAAAGAATAAAATATAAAGGAGGATAATCCCGTTGTTTGATGATAGATTAAAAAAACAAATCGATTTTATTATTGAAATAGATAAGATTAAGCATATATTCAGGCAGACAGTTCTCATGGATGGATCCAGGAATGAAAATGATGCGGAGCATTCCTGGCATTTAGCAGTGATGGCGATCCTTCTTTCAGAATATGCTGCAGAGAAAAATATTAATATTTTACGTGTTGTTAAAATGGTGTTAATACATGATTTAGTTGAGATAGATGCCGGAGATACATTCTGTTATGATGTAAAAGGGAATGAAGACAAGGCGTGTCGTGAACAAAAAGCGGCAGAACGGATTTTTAATATTTTGCCGGAAGATCAGGCAAAGGAAGTATGGGAACTTTGGGAAGAATTTGAAGACAGGATAACCATTGAAGCCCGTTTTGCTGCTGCATTGGACAGATTTCAGCCTATGCTGCATAACTATAATACTAATGGTCATACCTGGGTGAAATATAATATAAGCAGGGAGCAGGTGACTACACGTAATCAGCCCATTGAAGAAGGAGCACCTGAATTATGGGAATATGCAAAAAAGATGATTGAAGATAGCGTAGATAGAGGGATGATAAGATAATAGCTGGGAGCTGGGAGCTGGGAGCTGGGAGTAGGGGCGGACCTGTGGTCGCCCGCTGCCTTTATCTGATATAAAAAAGATTATTAAGCTTTAAATACACTTGATAAGGTTGGTAGTAATGATGGAAAAAGAGAAGAAGGATACAAAAGTAGTTGTTGGAATGTCGGGAGGGGTAGACTCTTCTGTAGCAGCCCTATTGTTGAAAGAGCAGGGCTATGATGTGACGGGCATCTTCATGAAAAATTGGGATGAGAAGGATGAATTCGGGGAGTGTACAGCTGCAGAGGATGCGGAAGATGCCAGAAAAGTTTGTGATATGATTGGAATCCCATATTATACAGTGAATTTTCAGCAGGAATATTGGGACAGAGTTTTTACTTATTTTTTGGATGAATATAAAAAAGGACGTACTCCAAATCCTGATGTGCTATGCAATAAAGAAGTGAAGTTCAAGGCTTTCTTGGATCATGCTTTGAAAATAGGAGCTGATTATTTGGCTACCGGTCATTATGCGCAGGTTGACTGTATTGATGGAGAATACCGTCTCATGCGTGCCGTAGATCAAAATAAGGATCAGACATATTTCCTCTGTGCACTGGGGCAAGCGCAGCTCTCTAAGGCAATGTTTCCAATTGGGCATCTCAATAAAGCAGAAGTGAAGAAAGTTGCCCAGCAGGCTGGATTCAGAACAGCAGCGAAAAAAGAGAGTACGGGTATCTGCTTCATTGGAGAAAGGAATTTTAAACAGTTTCTCAGCAACTACATCCCTGCACAGCCTGGAGAGATCAGAACGCTTGAAGAGAAAGTCGTGGGAAAGCATGACGGCTTGATGTATTATACTCTGGGACAAAGAAGGGGATTGGGTATCGGTGGTGCCGGCACAGGAGAACCATGGTTTGTAGTCGGAAAAGACCTTGGAAGGAATATCCTGTTTGTAGTGCAGGGAGAAACCCACCAGGCTCTTTATTCGAAGGGGTTAATGGCTTCACAAATACACTGGATCAGTGGAAAAGAACCCGGAACTTCTTTTCAATGTACAGCCAAGTTCAGATATAGGCAGCCTGACCAAAAGGTCACTGTTAGTTTGAAGGATGAGGACACATGTGAGGTCATATTTGACAAGCCGCAAAAGGCAGTAACACCGGGACAGTTTGCGGTATTCTATGATGGAGAAGTATGTTTGGGAAATGGAGTAATTAATTCGGTGGTGGCGGAGTAAAAACCAGAGGTTCACAGTTAACAGAAACTTTTTTAAAGGTAATTGTAATCACAGTGCAGAGATTTGCTGTTTAAAGATAA
>JBFWMP010000054.1:0-13026 GCA_050251575.1 Clostridia bacterium | reverse complement strand
TCTTGCTGTGAACCGTGACCTATGAATCACAATATCTCATAGCTGCTTAATATTACAGGTGCCTGCAGGCTGCCTAATATTTTTTCAACCAATACGCCTTCACGTACAGGATATTGATAACCAAAGGTCGAGCGTATTGCCAGGGAAATAAACTGTACAGCTCTATCAAGTGCAATAGGCAGGCTGTCGCCCTGAAGCAGGCTGCCTACAATCACGCTCGTGAAGACATCGCCGGTTCCAGGGTAGTGAGCCGGAATATAATCACAAGATACTTTCCAAAACCTTTTATCTTCATTATTATAGGCGATGACTGCAGTTCTGTTCTTTAAGGTATTATCAGGGACACTGGTAATAATCACTATCTTAGGACCTTGTTCAGCCAACCGGAGAACCCAGTCCTTCAGTTGCTCTTGTTCCATGCTTTCTGGATAAGGTTCATTCAGAAGCAAGGAGGCTTCTGTAATATTAGGAGTAATAATATCTGCCAGTTTAATAAGCTCACTTATTTTTTTTACCATTTTATTGTCAAATCTGCTATACAGCTTTCCATCATCTCCAAGCACCGGGTCTACAACTACCAGCTGCTCTTGCTCACGGAATGCTTTAATAAAATCAGACACGATAGAAACTTGGTGTGATGAGCCCAAGAAACCGCTGTAAATACAGTTGAATTTTAAATCAAGGCTTTTCCAATGTGCAATGTATTCTTCCATTTCATCAGTGAGGTCAATAAATTTGTAATTTCCGAAGCCTCCGCTGTGTGTTGACAAGACTGCTGTCGGAAGAGGACAGACTTGGATACCCATTGAAGATAATATCGGTATGATAACTGTAAGTGAGCATCTTCCAAAACCTGACAGATCATGTATGGCAGCAACACGGGGTATTATATTTCGCATAGGGGTCTCCTTTAGATGCAATAATTTTTTACTTAATTGTATACAATAATGTGGTTGCTATCAAGGCTTATTTAAAAAGTAAGAAAAGAGATTTGGCAATCTTATTGTTGAGAAACATCACAATTCACATTATAATATTAAAAGACAACTTTATTATTTCAAAGGCGGGATAAAATGAGTAGATTAGGAGAAAAAATTCACAGTGTAAGGATACAGAAAGGTATGACTGTGAAAGATCTGGCTAGAAAGTTAGGTGTGGCTGAAAAGTTTGTCATAGAGGTAGAAGAAGGCAGAAGAATACTCAATGATGCACTGGTTGATAGAATATCGAAAGTATTTGGACATAATATTGATGATGATATGTTGTATCAAGTGGAGGACAGCACTGAGAAGCTCCCGAGGAAAAAGGATATTGACGATATTAGAAAAGAAGCAGCCCAGAGATTAAAAGAACAGCAAGAACCAAAGACGCAGCTAATATGGAATGATGCGCTTGAATCAGTGCTGAAGAATGTACCTGTTTACGATTATGAGCTCAATGATATATTGGACGTTCGGCCGCTGCCTGTCATTTCGAACAGAATAGAAGGATATGCGAAGGATAAGGTAGTGTTTATTGAGATTCAAGACAGTGATATGATAGGATTCAGAATGACAAAAGGAGATATCGCCCTTGGACATACAACACATGAGATTGAGAATAACACTATTTGTCTTGTAGAATATAATGAACAAAGAAAAATCAGGCAGATAAAAAAACTTGACAGTGACCATTTGCTGCTTGTCAGTAATCGAGGAAGCCTAGTCACTGAAACAGTGTCTGTGAAGAATATTAAGGTACTGGTAAAATTGGATAAGCTGGAAATTAAATTATAGTAAAAAGGCTTCTTTTTGATATGATACTTCCAAAGTAGACAGTCTAATTAATTAAAATTAGATTATCTACTTGGAGGTATTTTTTTATTTATTTTAAGCATTTTTAATAATTTCTTTCAACTTTCAAACATATAATCTTATGAGTGAACTTGGAGGGGATTCTATGCTTATTTTTATCACTATAAAAAGACGCTTTTTTATGTGGACGGCTGCATTAATTGTGAGCGGTATCTTACTTATGACTTTTTCAAACTTTAAAACTGATGAAGTATCAGCTATTTTTACAAATGGTGCATGGGATGCATTGAGCGTTTTTGAAAAAGAGGAAGTTGCAGACCAAGTACTAGGAATCATTAAGATGAGAAGTAACGCAATACTTGTAGGAAACATGGAAGTGGTGAAGTCACTTTTTGATACGAGCACTAAATACGGTACATGGGCATATGAGCATGAAGTGAAAAAAGCGAAATACCTTCAAAGATGGTCTGATAAGCAGGGCGTAAAATTCATTGATATCAATCCTAGTATAAAAGTTCGATATGGCAAGGAGAAAGGGACCGGATTTACAGTGAATTTTATTGCCTCTACTGAGTATAAGTATGTTTATGAGAATGAACCGGATATAATTAATTCATTTAGAATAGGAACATATCACATATTTGATTTGATGGAGAAGAATGATCAATGGCTCATTACAAGAGAATGGTATACTGATCCTTTTGCTGATTCTTTGAATTTGGATAATATTAAGAGTCAGGAAATCAAAAATCATATCCTAGCTGCAACTGCAAGAGATTTTTCAGATTTGAATGAAAGAAGAAAAAATGCGATATCCTACGCCGAACAATATTGTGGCTCTGCCAGTGAAGAACAATATGGATTTCAATATAATAAAAACTACAGAGACTATAATCCGCAAGGAGGAGATTGTGCAAATTTTGCTTCTCAAGTATTGTTTGAAGGAGGAAAGTTCAAAAAGAATAGAACATGGAATTATGATAAAGGTGGAGCCACTAAAGCCTGGGTAAATGCGCAAAGTTTTAAGAATTACATGATGAACAGCGGAAGAGCCTCCAAGATTGCATATGGTACTTACGATCAGGTATATAAACAGGCGTATAAACTTCTGCCGGGAGATTTTGTCGCATATGAGAAAAGAGGAAAAGTTACACATATTTCTGTTGTAACAGGTGCTGATTCCAAGGGATATAGTATGGTAAGTTGTCATAATACGGATAGAAATAAGGTTCCGTGGGATCTTGGATGGAGCAATAAAGGGATCAAATTTTGGTTGATACGGGTACATTACTAATCATCCTAAATCTAATAGGTAATATGAACTATATCATTTTTCGGCAAAAAATGTTAAAATAAGCCAATAAAGGAGTATATTTTTCAAAAAAGCGAGAGGGATGGATTGCATGAAACACCAAAGACAAGTTTTAAGGCGTCAGATTGAAGCAATACAGAACCAGCTTAATGAGATAATAGAAATTCAAGGGCCTTCATCGAAAGAAGTTTTAAAGGTAAGTAAAAAGTTAGACAGGCTAATCGTATTATACTTAAGAGCCGAACCATATTTTATGGAAAGAAATATCAGCTAATAGGGTATGTATAAGATTCTAAGACACTGAAGAAGGTGGAATATAGTGGCTTGGCAAAGTTTTATTTAAAGTACCAGTAAGGCGAACAGCCCATTGTAAATACTAGTTACAATAGGTGTAATTATATAAGATGCAGCAGGTGTGATGATGATAATAATCAGTATAAATCTACTGAGATATCTTAAACGGTTAAGTCTATTAAAATTACTGTAATGTGCGAGGCTTGATAACAGATAAAATCCATCCAAGGGGTAGATGGGAAGTAGATTAAAAGTAAATAATACCAGGTTAATCCAGACAATGCGTTGTGTGATGGATGTTATACCGGCTGCTATAGTTTGGCTTGTTTGATTAAGGAGCCCAGTAACAAAAAATATTTTTAGCAAAATTGAGAAAAGAAAAGCAATTGCCAGATTCATCATTGGTCCTGCTAATGCAACCATTATCTCATCTTGGCGTGGGTTTTTAAAGTTTCGTCGCTCTATTTGTACAGGCTTTGCCCAACCGAACCCTCCTGTAATCATCATTAATAAAAGACCGATTATATCAACGTGAGGCAGGGGAGCAATGGTAAGTCTGCCCTGTTCTTCAGGAGTTATGTCACCTAATCGCACTGCAGCAAATGCGTGAGAAAATTCATGAAATGCAAAGCCTATAATAATTCCGGGCAGAGTTAATAATAATTCCATAGGATCAATATTAAACATATATATTCTCCAATCCTCAAAAGCATCCTCATTGGCATAGTAACATAAACATGAAAACAGTGTCAATGTGAAGATATTTATTCTTAGATAAGGGTGAAATGTTCTTTTTAATGCTTGCTTTTTATGGTATAATCAATCTTGAACATATTTAATTTTGAGTTTGTGCAGGATAGCGGTTTAATATATGAACTGAATGTTCATAATGAAAATATATTATCTGTTTTTTATTCTATAACTATATTATCCTTTGTATAATTTTACTAATTTATCCCATGAGATGACTATACTTTTTATTAAAGAAAATTGAAAAAAAGGCTGAAAAATCTTGAATAAAAAGGTATAATTAAGAAAAAAGGGAAAACAGGGGTGCACGACTTTGTTACAGAATCTTTATAACTTTTTACTTCAACTTATAAAATTTATAAAATTGAGTGATATCATTGATATCATTATTGTTGCTTATGTCATATATAAGGCGGTCAGGCTCATTAGTGAGACGAGAGCAGAGCAATTGATTAAAGGTATCGTGGTTTTATTAGTGGTCACCCAGCTCAGTGAATGGCTGAATCTGAACACCATTAATTTTATTCTAAAGAATACCATGCAGGTAGGTGTATTAGCACTCTTAGTTGTATTCCAGCCAGAGCTTCGCCGCGCACTCGAACAAGTAGGAAGAAGTCGTTTTGGAAATATATTTAATTTTGAAGAATATAATACTGAGAGTAATATTGCCTTTGCTATTGAAGAGATTGCAAAAGCAGTGCAAACCCTTTCACAAAACCGTATAGGTGCACTGCTTGTAGTTGAAAGAGATACGAAGATTGGAGATATCATCAGAACGGGTATTACTATGGATGCTACAATTAGTGCAGAGCTGTTAGTAAATATATTTATTCCCAATACACCGCTTCATGATGGGGCAGTAATAATACGAGAGAATAAGATAAAAGCGGCTGCATGCTTTCTGCCGCTTACCCAAAATGAAAATCTCAGCAAAGAGTTAGGGACAAGACATAGGGCAGCTTTAGGTATGTCGGAAAACTCTGATGCTGTTGTTGTTGCAGTATCAGAAGAGACTGGGAAGATATCTTTTGCTTTATATGGAGATTTGACTAGAAATCTTACAGTTGAAACATTGAAAAAAGCATTAAACAAGACAATTCAGATAGGCAGAGAGAAAAAAAGGAAAAAGAAGCTTATATCTTGGAAGGGGAAGAGTAAGTGAAAGGGATTCAAATTAAAGAAATTCTTAATAAGGATATTACCTTAAAAATAATTTCAGGACTTATTGCCGTGATTTTATGGCTTTATGTTGTTAACGTACAAAACCCTGAAAAAGAAGTAACGCTTAAAGACATCCCAATTGCTATAACTGGGACTGAGTTTATAGATGAAGCAGGTCTTTTTATGCTTAGTGAAGTTGCTGATACGGTTACTCTCAAAATCAAAGGAAAGACAAAGGACTTGGCAGGGTTAAATGAGCAAAGCTTTAAAGCTATTGCAGATTTGAGAGGCTTGAACAGGACAGGAGATCATTCAGTGTCAATACAACTAGACTCGGCTGTTGAGGGTATCACCATATTGGAGAGAAAGCCATACTATATCAATGTCAAGCTTGACAAGATAATGGAAATACAGAAAACGGTAGAGGTAGTCCCAAAGGGTATGGTAAAAGAGCCGTATATGACTTTTGCCCCACAGGTAACGCCCAATATTGTTTCTTTAAGAGGACCATCTACAATTATCAGCACAATTGATAGCTTGAAGGTTTCAGTAGATTTGACAGGGCAGACGAAGAATGTCATCGCTAAACCAAAATATGAGATATATAATAAGGCTGGTGAAAAAATCACCAGCACTCATATAGTGCGAGAGGTGGATACTGTACAGGTGGTGTATCCTATTATGAAGGTGAAGGAAGTTGCAGTTACACCACAACTTACCGGCTCACTTGCCGAAAATTATCTGATAGCAAAGACAGAAGTTATTCCAAGCATTATTAAGATAGCCGGTAAAGACGAAATAGTGGATGGGATAAATCAAGTATTTACAGATTCAATTGATATTAATAATTTTGATGAGGATATGGATGTCGAAGTTCCACTAATAGTGCCCGAAGGATTAAAGCTGGTAGATCCAATTAATACTGCAAGAGTAATGCTTGATATTGAAAGACAGATATCACGTTCATTCAATATACAAAGTATCAGAGTAGACAATGTTCCGGAAAATTCAAGTTATAGTTTGATTACTAAGCAGGTTGAAATAGCAGTAAGAGGGATGGAGAGCATAGTAAACGGCTTGGAAGTAAATAATATATATGCGTCGATAGATATAAAAGGTTTAAGTGAAGGTCAGCATGAAGTACCGTTAAATATAAGGACTTTTTCAGATGTTGAAGTAATGGGAAATCATACAGTGATGGTAAGAGTATCTAAACAAAAGAATGATGGAGAGTCCACGCCTGCAAGCAATACGACTGAACAACAATCGAATACGCAAAGTTCAGGGAATCAGGATTCAAATACACAAGATGGGACTGCTAAATCAGAAGACTCCGAGGCTGATGATTGATGGAGGAAAAATAATATATGAGTTTTCAAATAAATAATATAAGAATGACGATTGATGAAGATATTAATTTGCTTAGGGAAAAAGCATCAAAAGAATTAAAGGTTCGAGAAAGCGAGATTAAAAATTTCCGCATTGTAAAAGAATCGATAGATGCCCGAAGGAAAAATAAGATAGGCTTTGTATATTCCGTTTTGGTGGATTTGTACCAGGATGAACATAGAGTTGCAGCGAAGCTTTCTGATCAGAACATTACGCATATCATTCCAAAGCAGGAACCACCTATCTCTCAAGGTACAGAAAAAATTCAAGGCAGACCTATTGTAATAGGTACAGGACCGGCAGGATTATTTGCCGGTCTTATTTTAGCTATAAATGGATACAAGCCTTTGCTGTTGGAAAGAGGGGGCGATGTAAATGATAGAAGCAAGAAGGTTCGTGAGTTCTGGCAGACAAACGAACTTGATCCGGAATCTAATGTACAATTCGGAGAAGGGGGAGCGGGTACCTTCTCGGACGGCAAATTAACTACCCGAATTAATGACACAAGAAATGATAAGGTATTGGAAGCCTTTGTAGAAGCAGGCGCGCCTCATGAAATCATATATAAAGGCAAGCCGCATATTGGGACTGACCTGTTAAAGGAAGTTGTAAAGAATATCAGAAATCGTATTATATCTTTGGGAGGAGAGGTAAGGTTCTATTCAAAAGTGACGGATATAAGTTTTTCTAATCATTCTGTCAGTAGGGTTACCATTAATGATCAAGAAGATATTCCATGTAATGTTGTTATCTTGGCCATAGGACACAGTGCAAGAGATACCTATGAAATGCTGCTGCGAAAGGGGATAGAAATCACTCAAAAGCCTTTCTCAATAGGTGTAAGGATTGAGCATCCGCAGAGAACCATCGATAGAGCACAATATGGGGATTATGCAGGACATCCCCGCTTAAAAGCTGCTGACTATCAGCTGGTTTATAAAAGCCCTTTAAGAACCTGCTATTCTTTTTGTATGTGTCCCGGTGGAATCGTAGTAGCGGCAGCTTCTGAGAAGGACTCAATTGTTACAAATGGGATGAGTGAGTTTGCCAGAGACAGAGAAAATGCCAATAGTGCATTGGTAGTTTCTGTAGGACCCCAAGATTTTGAGAGCAGTCATCCGTTGGCAGGGGTGGAATTTCAGAGAAAGTGGGAAAGACTTGCTTTCAAGATAGGGGGAAATAATTACTCAGCGCCTGCTCAATTAGTGGGAGATTTTTTATCGGGAACTGGGTCGAAACGAATTGGTGCTATAAAGCCGAGTTATACAGGCAATGTCGCGCCAGCAGATCTTGCCGAATGCCTTCCGGAATACGTAATTAAAACAATGAAGGAAGGTCTTGTCTATTTTGACAAAAAGGTTAAGGGATATGCCGAAACCAATGTAATTATGACAGGTGTCGAGACTAGAACTTCGGCACCTATCCGCATTAATAGAAGTGAAACAGGAGAAGCGGTAAACTTAAAAGGTCTTTATCCAACCGGCGAAGGCGCAGGATATGCGGGCGGAATTATTAGTGCCGCTGTAGACGGCATTAGGGCGGCAGAACAAATCATTAAAAAGTATTCACCAATTGATTAGTTGTTGAGTAAAATGAATTGAGAATTATTCGTTCTCAATGATTATTCGGGGTGGTTTTAATGAAGATTGGTGTGGCGCTATCCGGTGGAGGCATAAGAGGTGCAGCTCATATTGGTGTGTTAAGGGCGTTTGAAGAAGCAGGGATACCCATTCATATGATCTCTGGTACGAGTTCCGGAAGCATCGTCGCTTCCCTATATGCTTCCGGCTATACTCCAAGGGAAATAGAAAGAATCTTCTTGAAATTTGGTAATGAGGATATCGCTGACCCAGACTGGGGGAAAACGATGCCGTTTATGATTGACTTAATGCTGTTTAAAAGGAGCAGAGAAAGAGAACATCTCGATTTGATAGATTTTGATTATTTGGGAGTAATGGTATTTATCTTAAACTGGATATTTCGACGTGAAGGAAAGATTGATGGATTTATCAAAGGAGATGCCTTAGAGAATATAGTGAAAAAATGTTGCGCTGATAAAGGTATTATTATTTTAAGTCAAACGGTTATCCCGTTAGCAATTCCTGCAGTGGATATTAATACAGCACAGACGGTTATGTTCACTTCTGATAAATCTTTATTCAAAGACACAAGGGATACAATCTATATTGATGATGCCGAAATATGGGATGCAGTGAGAGCAAGTGCAGGTTTTCCTGTGGTTTTCAAGCCTAAAATGTTTCGAGGAAGAAGATTGGTGGATGGCGGCGTGACAGATAATGTTCCTACCAAGGTATTAAAAAGTATGGGGGCAGATAAGGTAGTTGCAGTCAATCTAGGTTACTCGGGGCAATCCAAGGAAGAAATAGATAATGTCTTCGAGATTGCCGCGCAGTCGATAGATGTAATGGCATATCATTTATCAAAAATAACAGTGGCGGATGCAGATTATGTTATTAAACCCGAAATCTATGATGTGAAGCTATTGGAGACAAGCAGAATCAGAGAATGTATACAGCGCGGCTATATTCAGACGAATTTGGCGATGCCTGAGATAAGAAGGAAGTTAGGATTAAGCAACTCGTATATCAAATCTGTTTAGTAATAAAATTCAAGTTGTGTCTTTAATAAAACATGGTATAATATACTGAGACAATTATTAAAGGTAGCCAAAATTCAAAATTGAAATTACCGACGTTAGAGTCATAGGGGCAGATCTTGTATCTGCCCGCAGCTTGCCGTATATTAATGGGTCGGCTTGCATTTGGTTATCTATAGATAAAGATAGTTCACATCTTCGAAATAAAGCATGAGCTATTGAAAGGAGTACATAGATGGGTAGATTATTTGGAACAGATGGGGTCAGAGGAATAGCAAATATCGAATTGACACCGGAATTAGCCTTCAAAGTGGGGCAAGCAGGTGCATATGTATTAACTGAGGAAACACATCATAAACCTAAAATATTAGTTGGAAAAGATACAAGAATATCCGGAGATATGCTGGAAGCTGCATTGATAGCAGGAATATGTTCTGTAGGTGCGGAAGCTGTTTCTATTGGCGTAGTACCTACGCCTGCAATAGCGTATCTTACACGCTTGTACAATGCTGATGCAGGGGTAGTCATATCTGCTTCGCACAATCCTGTAGAATATAACGGAATTAAGTATTTTAACAATAAGGGTTACAAGCTTAATGATGCTATAGAGGAAAGAATCGAAGCAATTATTTTGGATAATGCAGAGCAGATCTCCACACCCGTTGGAGCGGAAGTTGGGCATAAGACGGAAGACGAAGAAGCTTTGGATGATTACATTAAGTTTGTCAAGGACACGATAGATTGCAGCCTGGAAGGGTTGAAGATAGCTGTTGATTGTGCGAATGGGGCGTCTTATACATCGGCTCCTACAACTTTTTATGAGCTGGATGCAGAGGTAAGTGTCATTAATAACGAACCTGATGGGACGAACATCAACTTGAATTGTGGATCAACACATATGGGACAGCTGCAGAAGTTTGTGGTAGAGTCCGGTGCCGACATCGGTATCGCTTTTGATGGTGATGCAGACAGGGTTTTGGCTGTAGATGAAAAAGGAAACCTGGTAGATGGAGATCAAATTATGGCTATTTGTGCCATGAACCTCATGGAACAGGGTAAATTGAAAGAGAATACGATGGTTGCTACAGTAATGAGCAATCTCGGTTTGTTTATAATGGCAAAGGAAAAGGGCTTGAATGTTTTACAGACCAAGGTAGGAGACAGATATGTTTTGGAGGAGATGCTCAGTAACGGTTACGTTTTAGGCGGAGAGCAGTCAGGACACATTATTTTCCTTGAACATAATACGACAGGGGATGGCCTGTTGACAGCACTTCAATTGTTGTCAGTACTTAAGAAATCCGGGAAAAAAATGTCTGAGCTGGCAGCAGTCATGCAGGTATTGCCGCAAGTATTGGTGAATGCAAAGGTGAGCAATGAAAAGAAAAATAGCTATATGGAAGATAAAATCATCTCAGCAGCTATTGAAGAGCTTGAAGAAGCTTTTAAAGGAAATGGCAGAGTACTTATCAGACCTTCAGGAACTGAACCGTTAGTACGTGTTATGATTGAAGGAAAAGACAAAAATAGCCTGAAGGAAAAAGCAGAACACCTGGCAAAATTAATAGAAAAAAGACTGCAATAAGAATTGATAATGGAGAATTGAGAATTATTAAGTTTTCAATAATACACAGTGTCTACCTCTTAATTTAATTAGTATGCCACTCATAGCTTGTGATTAAGAGCTTTAGCTAATTGATAACTACGAGGATAGTGTAGTATATTTAGAGGACTGAGTTTCGCAGTTAGTTAATTTTCAATTCTCAATTCTCAATTGATTTAAGGATGTGATACCATTGGGATAACAACAGGGGACATTTCTTAAGAGGAGAAATGTGAATCCTGCACAAAAACAAAATAAGCGCCAGGACTGTAAATATTTATTTGCAGTTGACGAGGATGAGGTTTATCGATTTTTTTCGGCGGATGCCTCACGGTGATACATACCACCGATAAAGGTCTTACAAATCCGTAAGCGATTGCGGTACAAAGTAGGCTGGGTATGAAGAGTATACGGAGGTTTCAAGTATGTGTGGAATAGTAGGGTACATAGGTGATAAACAGGCAGCACCTATTTTAATAGAAGGTTTAAAGAAACTCGAATATAGAGGATATGACTCTGCCGGTGTAGCAGTTTTTAATAATGATAATGTAAATGTAGTAAAAGCAAAGGGTAGATTAAGAATTTTAGAAGATAAGATAGAGGGCGGTAAGACTTTACCAGGTACATTAGGAATCGGTCATACAAGATGGGCTACTCACGGGGCGCCTTCCGATATCAATTCTCACCCTCATACCAGTACATCAGGAAATATAGCAGTAGTTCACAATGGAATTATCGAAAATTATCTGCAATTAAGAGAGTATCTTAAAGAAAAAGGATATGAATTTGTATCTGACACTGATACCGAGGTTGTGGCACATTTAGCAGATTACTATTATAACGGTAATTTGATAGACACAATTATTAAGGTCATGAACAAGGTGGAAGGTTCTTATGCACTGGGGATAGTTTGCAAGGGGCATCCGGAAGAGCTGGTTGCGGTGAGAAAAGACAGTCCGCTTATTGTTGGATTAGGTAAAAATGAAAACTTCATCGCTTCCGACATACCGGCGATCCTGGAACATACAAGAAGCATTTACCTTTTGGAAGACAAAGAAGTGGTGCTTTTAACAAAAGAAAAAGTTACAATCTTTAATGTAGAAAAAGAAGAAATAAAAAAAGAGATATTTACGGTAAATTGGGACGTATCAGCTGCTGAAAAAGGCGGATATGAGCATTTTATGATTAAAGAAATCTGTGAGCAGCCTAAGGTCATAAGAGATACCATCAATCCAAGACTGAAAGATGGAACGGTTGTATTGGATGATATCAAGCTTGCAAAAGAAGACATTTTAAATATTAAGAAAATATATATTATTGCGTGCGGGACAGCTTCCTATGCCGGTATGGTTGGGAAGTATGTCATTGAAAAACTTGCAAGAATTCCTGTTGAGGTAGATGTAGCTTCGGAATTCAGGTATAGGAACCCCATTATCGATAGCGATACGCTGGTAATTCTTATAAGCCAATCCGGTGAAACTGCAGATACTTTGGCTGCATTGAGAGAAGCAAAGAAGCGGGGAGCTAAAATACTCTCGGTTGTCAATGTGGTAGGAAGCTCTATTGCCAGAGAATCAGACAATGTACTATATACATGGGCCGGACCGGAAATAGCAGTTGCTTCTACAAAAGCATATAGTGCTCAGTTGGCAGCAATGTACTTAATAGCGCTGCGTATGGGTTTGGTAAAAGAAACTGTTTCGAAAGAAGAAGCGGCAGAAATTATTGGACAATTAAAAGCCATACCGGATAAGGTCGCGGATATATTGAACGATAAAGAAAAGATTCAATATTATGCATCCAAGTATTTTAATGCTAAGGATGTGTTCTTCTTAGGAAGAGGATTAGATTATGCGGTAGCGATGGAAGGATCTCTAAAGCTGAAAGAAATATCCTATATCCATTCAGAAGCGTATGCAGCCGGAGAATTAAAGCACGGTACCATTGCGCTGATTGAAGAAGGAACATTGGTGATTGCTCTTGCAACACAAGATTACCTTTTTGATAAGATGCTGAGCAATATCAAAGAAGTTAAAGCCAGGGGAGCGGTTGTAATCGCACTTGCCCAGGAGGGAAATACACAGATAGAGCAAGAAGCAGATTTTGT
>JBFWMP010000053.1:0-15954 GCA_050251575.1 Clostridia bacterium | reverse complement strand
GGATTTGATATTTGGTACTACCATATGTATAACAAGGTTATTGATGATGGGGACTTTTATGAACTGACACAAGAAGAAATTGATCAAGTTATTGCTTCATTTAATAAATAAGAGTATTAAATACTCAACTATAAATAGTTTTCAGAGAATTTTTCAATTATTTATTTAAGGATATTAAGGTAGCATCAATTATATCTTACAGATGAAATTGTTGCTGCCTTAAATGCTTTTATTGAATCATGATAAAGGAATTATAGTTAGACAAAGGATTTTTATATTCATGAAGGTTTGAAAAATAAAATAGTAAAACTTATTAAGTACCTGTATATAATAATGTGTGTGCAGGATTATTAAAAGTCAGAGGAAATTTAAACTCTCGCTAAAAGAGGTGTATATGATGTTAAAGGAAAAAGATCGATCAATACTTATGCTTACCCTGGGATGTTTTTTTGCTTTTTTGGCTTTTGGGTTTATTGATAATCTTAAAGGGCCTACGATTACTCCATTTCTAAAAGATTTAAATTTTAGTTATTCTCAAGGTGGTACAATTATTTTTATAGGATATATAGGATTTGTTATTGCAACATTGACCACAGGAATTGTTTCGGATATGGTAGGAAGGAAAGCAGGTATATTTATAGGTTTAACTTCATTGTTCATAGGAACTATAGCATATGGGCTACTCAGCTATTTTTGGTTCTTAGCTATAGCAATGTTGTTTTTGGGATTTGGATTAGGCTCTATAGACTTAGGCACCCATTCTATTATAGTAGATATTCATAGGCAGTCTAAAGGAAGATATTTAAATTTACTTACGTTCTTTTACGGTGCAGGTGCAATGATAGGATCTTTTTACGCAGGGCAACTTATTAGAATGAATTTTACATGGCGGCAAGTATATTTATACAGTCTGATTTTGATAGTTGTTGTATTAACATACTTTATGATTGTAAAATATCCTAAAGATAATAATGTTTCCGAAAGTAAAAAAAGAAATCTTATAGATTCAGGGAAAAGTGCTTTTACTAAAGAGACATGTTTATATTACTTACTTATTGCTTCATACATTGGGATCGAGGTGGGTATTGCTTCGTGGATGGTAGAGTTTTTGCAAAAAGTTAAATTTCAATCAGTTGGTATAAGTTCATTGTTTCTTACTTTGTATTTTGGTGCTATAATGATAGGAAGATTTTTTGGAAGTTTTTTGGTAGATTTTATAGGATATCTCAAAAGTATATTAATTGTTTCTTTAGCAGCAGCTTGTTGTATTTTGATAGGTATTTTTGGTCCTTCGACACTTGTATTTTTTCTTCCTTTAAGTGGACTGTTTTTATCTATTATTATGCCTACGTCAGTAGCTGCTGTTTCGGGTCTGCATCCGGATAATACAGGGATAATTTTAGGAATATCATTTACTTTTGTTGGTATAGGTCGTATGGTAGGGCCGTGGATAATAGGAATTTTCAGTGATCTATTGGGAATTAAATTAGGTTTCAGTATGACAATAGTTTTTTGTAGTTTACTGATAGCTACTGTAATAGTATTAAAGAAAAAGGAAAATAAAATTTAATGGAGAGATATGATAAAGATCGAAAAAAAGGTGTTTCGATCTTTATCATATGCATTAAAACACATAAATATACGATTTTCTTTATTAATCGGTTTACGTTTAAAATATGAGAGTGTAGGAAATTATGTATAAATTAAAGCACAGATTTTATACAAATTTTTATTTGCAATGAAAAAGCTGTAAGATTAGCAAAAATAATCTATTGCCTAGGAAGCTATAAAATTATAATGAATTGTAGACTTTCTTCTCGAACCCGTTGCAAGTGTCGATGCGTAATTTGTAAAGCGAGGTTTGCATCCTTATTTTTAATAGCCTCATATAGGAGAATGTGTTCACGGGTAGATTCAGCTTTATTAACAAAATTGCGAGTAATAATTAACCTGATATGGTGCAGTAATGGACTTAAACGAACAAGCTGTTCAACTATGTACTTATTATTACAAAGAGTACATAATGTATTATGAAATGCTTCGTCCGCCATTTGCCAACTATCAATATCATCCTCATTAATAGCACACTTTAAGATCTCAATATGCTTTTCTAATTTTTTCAGATCATTTTGATTAGCATGGTGTGCAGCTAAATAAGAGACCATTGCTTCTAACCCTTCAAGTAGTTCATAAGTCTGACGTATCTCTTCTTTAGATAAAGTTTTTACAAAGTTACCTTTTCCGGGAATCTTTTCTATTAGACCTTCGACTTTTAAGTAATTAATAGCATCACGAACAGGTGTGCGGCTTATGTTTAATTTTTTTGCAATCGTAACCTCGAAAACCGGGTCACCCATTCTTAAATCACGATTTGCGATCGCTTTCCGAATGTACTGATAAGCTTTATTAGTACTAGTTGAATCTTTGTTCTTCATAATTTTACACCTCAATTGTTCTATAGATACAAAAAAACTAAGCTAAACAAGGGCTTTGATAATAAATATAAACGAAGTTATATATATACATATATGTATATAACTTCGTTTATATGCCAGGAATCTTTTTGTTATATATTATATATTAGTAAATGTAGCCTGGGAGATTATGAATATGTATTAAGGTCTCAAAGTTAAGTTTATTGGAAGACCAATTATTTCTAGAAGTATAAAGATTTCAAGAATAAATATAGAATACGTACATACATATATAAATATACATACACATATACATACACATATGCATATGTGTATGTAGTTTTATTTAATGGTCGAAAACCGTTAAAAGAATTTGGCAAGGCAGATATAAATTGCAGGTTCTATATAAATTGATGCTATTATATTTTCAGTGCATATTAAAATTTATCAGTAAGAAAAGTAGAACTTATTCAAATATTATGTAAAGAGATAATTATATGACAAGATTACTATCATAAATGATAGTGATTAAATAAAAGGAGGTCGTGTAAAAATGACAAAAAAAGATTATGTACAAGGAATCATTGATTATTTTAACGGGGAACAGTGGACTTCATTTATGAATGATCATCTTACTCATGAAGATGAGGAAGTCTATCATGCTCATGTATATTTTGATAGTTCTGTTCATCCAAAATCCCTTCATCCAATAATGCACGCATATTTTAAAGCAAAAGGGATGCCGCTTGATAGGATAATCGATCCTCAATCACCGAAAGTAAAAGTAGGAGGACTTCATGGAATTCATCCATTTGGTCAGCAACATTTTGACTGGTTTTTCCGTTTCAATGCTGATGTAGTATTAGCTTCAATGCCTGCAGATATTAAGGAAGCAGAGCATGGACATAATCTTTTGTCTTGGGGCAAGAAATACCAGGATGAATTTATGAGTCAGTTTACGTTTAAGACAGTAGGGCCTCGTGAAGCGAAAGAGATTCGGGATTATTTTCTTTCAAAGCATTGGAAAGAAACCCTTGCATTTACTGTAAATCCAGAGGTTACTCATGCACATTCTAATGTGGAAATAAGTTTTGATCCTAAGATTATGGAACTCTATGCAAGTGAAGCACTTGCTAAGATAGGCTGGACAGTAGAAAAAGTTGTTCCATGTGTATACGATGTAAATGGAACATATACAGGTAAAATTGTATATTTATTAGGATATCCTGAAAAGATGTTTGATATCTGCTGGAAGTTCAATCCGGATGTTACTGTTAGACCTGCACAAGAGGGGTGGATATTTGATACTCCGGGATTTGATATTTGGTATTACCATATGTATAACAAGGTTATTGAAGAAGGTGATTTCTATGAATTGACACAAGAAGAAATTGATCAAGTTATTGCGTCGTTTAATAATTAAGGGTATTAACATATATAATTTTATTTAGCTATTCTAAGCTTATCAAAAATGTTTTCGATACTCACACCACATATCTGCGTGATTATTAGGCGCACGCCAATTACATTTAATTACAGTTTGGGACACAACTCTAGTTAGATTCTTTTGATTAATGTTATGGCACAAGGAGGAAGTAAAGCATGGGGTTTTTAGTAGGTAAAAGAAACACCGAATATTTACGTTTAGTACTAGTAGGATGTGGAAGACATGCTACCGCGGTTCTTCACACAGCTCTAGGATTGATGAAAGAAATTAAAGTAGTTGCGTGTTGTGATAAGGATGAAGAACGTGCTATTTTTACTGCTCGACGATTTGGACTAAGTGAATACTATACAGATATTGATGATATGTTAAGTAAGGTTACGGCAGATGCGGCTGTAGTAGTAACCTTTCCAGCACTTCAATCTAAACTTATTACCAAATGTTTAGAAGCAGGAATGCATGTTTATTCAGAAAAGCCACTCGCAGTTGAATTAGATGAAGCATACAAAATATTAGATATAGCAAAAAAGAATAATGTTTATTATGGAATAGGATTCAATAAGAGATTTAGTCCTTATTACCAGAATATGAAGGAAGCTATATCTTCATCTGTTTTTGGAGCCCCATCACTTTTCTATGCAAAATTTGCAGGAGGCTATCGACCAAGAACAACAGACTTATTGAGAGTTGGAGCAATTCATATGTTTGATTTATCTCGATTTTTGATTGGTGAAGTAAAAGAAGTGTCTTCTTATATGTATGAAAAAGAGCCTGGTCAAGCTTCTATTACTGCAAATATTATGTTTGAAAACGGATGTATAGGAGTTTATATACTCAGTTCACTTGGGCTTTGGTCAGCAAAGGGAATGGAATATGTTGAAGCAAGAGGAGATCAAAACATATATTGGGTTGACAGTTGCCGTCAATCATTATGGCAAAAACCTCCTTTATCTATTGAAGCAGGGATGACAACCCAAAACAGAAAAGAAATTCCCTCACCAGCGGAATATTTGGAACCAAACTACAGTGATATTAGCTACATAGAAATGCAAAGTTTTCATTTAAATGGATATTTTCAAGCGATACAGGCTTTCGCAAGCTCAATTTTAAATAATAAGAAACCTAATCCTGGAGTTGAAGATGGTATTCAATCACTTAAGATTGCTATGGCGATAGAAGAAAGTGCAAAGACAGGTAAGTCTATAGCAATAGAATAGGTGGTAATGTTCTTTGGAGAATTAGGTTTTATACCGGCTAAAAATGTATAACATCAATTTCTGAATTTTCAGACCATTCACTATAAGTGCTAGCTCTTATAAAGAAGATTTAAAAACAGTTGCAAAATTATGTACTCTTTATACCTAAAAATATTTAAAAATATTTTTCTATATAATAAAGCTTATTATATTAGGAGGTGATAGATGCACAGAAAAAATACTTTGCAACTCTCTTCTTAAGATGTAGCTAAAAGCCAATCAAAAAACTATTAATCGAGGAGGAAAAAACATGTTTAGGAAATCTAGGTTAAAAGTAGTGCTTAGTATGGTTATTATGGTGGGATTGATGATTTCGGTTTTTGGATGTTCTAGCCAGCAGAACATTCCCGTTAAAGAAGAACCTAAGCCAGCGGAAAGTACAAACCAGAAAGCAGAAGTACCAGCCCAACCGGCAAAAGAAGAAGCGAAAGAAGAAGCGAAAGAGGAAGGCTGGAAACCTACTAGAGCTGTTACAATTGTATGTATGGGTTCTGCCGGAGGAGGAACTGATCTTTCTAATCGTGCAATAGCTAAAGGGCTTCAAGAAGAATTTGGAGTAGCTTTTAACGTTGTAAACCAAGGTGGAGGTTCCGGTGGAATTGCAACCAGTCAAGTATGGAACTCAGCACGTGATGGATATACAATATTAGGAGGTAATGAAATCCTTCATAGTGTAGCAGTATTAGGAGCTTTTGATAAACCTTCAACAGTTTGGGATCCAATGATGGTATTCGGAAGCCCTGCAGTTATATCTGTTCCTGAATCATCTCCCTATAAGACCATTCAAGATATCGTTGAAGCAGCTAAAAAGCAAACATTAAATGCAGCTGGCTCTACACCCGGCAGTGTATGGACGCTAAAGCTTGGTCAGTTTGAGGGAGTTGCAGATGTGAAATTTAATATTATACCATATGCAGGTAGCCATCCTTCGATAGTAGCAGCTTTGAATGGTGAGGTTGATGTGGTATCAACGGCTTTAGCAGAGCAGACCGAATACATTCTTGCTGGTAAATTACGCCCTATTGCGATGACTGAAAGAGAAGGAGCAGAAGTAAAAGGTTATGGTAAGGTTCCATCAGTTTCTGAATTATATCCTGAGTTTGATAAGCTTTCGATTCTTAAACAATGGGTAGGAATTGCACTACCCAAAGATACACCTGAAAATATAAGGAAAGCATATCATGAGGCTTTCGATAAAGCAATTAAGTGTGAGGCAGTAGCTGAGGTAGCAAAAAGTACAGGTTTTAGTATTCTTGGACTGCATGGAGAAGAAACTGAAGACTTGATGAAGCAAGCTGATTCTGCTGTATCATGGAGTTTATATGATCAAGGATTAGCAAAAATTTCACCAGAAAAATTCAATATACCAAAGCCTTAATAAGAACTGAACTTAGATACTAAATATTTCAAGCGTGATAATATAAATTATTACGCTTGAAATCAAATTATCTCAGAGGCAAGCCTTGAGCCTTTCTTCACAATACCAATTTCTAAATGTCTTAAATTTTCCAGAAAGTTTACTTTAATGTACAGCACAAAAACATTAGGAGGAGTAATATTATGAATGATAGAGAGTGCTTTAATAAGATCATGAATTTTGAGCCAGGTGTAAAAACTCTAAAATGGGAGATGGGGTATTGGACGGAAACCCTAGCAAGATGGTATAAGGAGGGACTGCCTACAGTTAGTGATATGAGCGCAGAAAAGATTCTTTCTTTAAATGCTACAAATTGTGCTGGTGAAGCACTTCCATCTCCCAATATCTATTCAAATATAGCCGATAAAGATGTACATACGCATTTTAATTTAGATAAGGGAATTCGGAGGATTCCGGTTGATCATTGGATATTTCCTTGGTTTGAGCGCACTATACTTGAAGAGACTGATTCAACTATCCTTTTAATTGATGAAGAAGGAATAACAAAAAGAATTTCCAAGTATTCAAGTTCGATACCACAGTATGTAAGTTGGCCAATATCTAACAGGGAAGACTTTGAAAAGCTTAAAGAACGGTTTAATCCTGATACTCCTGGAAGATTTCCGGAAGATTGGACTAGCATTGCAGAAGAATTGCGAAATCGTGATTATCCTCTTGCCTTAGGTGCAAAGCCGGTAGGATTATTTGGATCTTTGAGAGAACTTATGGGGTATGAGAATCTTCTTACTGGTTACTATGATGATCCTGAACTGATAAAAGATATATTAAGTTTTCTCACTGAGTTTTGGATTACACTGTGGGATAAAATTTTACCACAGACCGATGCAGATTTAGCATTCTTTTGGGAAGATATGTCATATAATAAAGGTTCCTTGATTTCACCAGCAACTTTTAGGGAATTTATGACACCTTACTATAAGAAACTTATAAATTACTTGAAATCTCACGGAATTAATACAATATTTGTAGATACTGATGGTGAATGCACTGAGCTTATTCCCTTATTTATGGAATGTGGGATTACGGGACTTTTACCCTTTGAGGTACAAGCTGGTATGAATATAGCTAAAATAGCAAAAGACTTTCCAACCCTTCAGATCATGGGGGGGCTTGATAAGATACTTATAAGCCGTGGAGATAAGGAAGAAATTGATAAAGAGTTAAATGAAAAAGTATTACCGCTTCTCAAGAGAGGAGGCTATATTCCTTGTATGGATCATATAGTCAATCCGGAAGTATCTTGGGAGACATTTATCTATTATCGTACAAAGTTAAATCAAATGATTGAAGGGCTAGAGAAAAAATAATTATTCTTAAAGTTGCTAAGATTATTGAAAAATCTTTTTCAATAATCTTAGCAAATCCTTAAGCTATTTTCATGTCTTTACCTCTAAAGATATCTTATCTTACATTACGAAACATAATTCTATTAAATTACATATCCATATAATATCACAATACATTAAGTTATCAACAGCTATTATTTCTCTTGAATCTGGTATTTGGCTATTTACAATGCTTATAACTTGGTTTAAAATAGAGTCAAAAATACAGTAGAGAATGGAGAATAGTATGGAAAAAATTAAAATGTCCACTCCGCTTGTGGAGATGGACGGAGATGAGATGACACGAATTATTTGGAAGCTTATAAAGGACGAGTTGCTTTATCCGTATGTTGAGTTAAACACGGAGTATTATGACCTTGGTCTAAAGAAACGTGATGAGACTGGCGACCAAATTACTTGTGATGCCGGACATGCTATCAGGAAACACGGGGTAGGCGTTAAATGTGCTACCATCACTCCTAATAAGCAGCGCATGAGCGAGTATAATCTTAATAAAATGTGGAAGAGTCCTAATGGTACAATACGAGCTATTCTTGATGGAACTGTGTTTCGTACTCCGATTTTGATTAAGCATATTAAGCCTGTGGTACGCAACTGGAAGCTTCCGATTACCATTGCGCGTCATGCTTATGGTGATATATATAAAGCAACAGAATATCGTGTAAACGGTAGGGGGAAGGCTGAGCTTGTGTTTACCGGTGAGGATGGAACATCCTATCGTGAGACGATTTATGATTTCGAATGTCCGGGTATAATACAAGGCGTACATAACAAAGATACATCTATTTATTCTTTCGCGCATGCATGTTTTCAATATGCCTTGACTACAAAGCAGGATCTTTGGTTTTCAACGAAGGATACAATTTCTAAGAAGTATGATCATACATTTAAAGACATATTTGAAGAAGTTTTCGAGTCAGACTACAAGGAGAAGTTTGAAAGTGCAGGAATTGAATATTTTTATACACTTATTGATGATGCGGTGGCACGTGTTATCCGCAGCGAAGGTGGCTTTATATGGGCTTGTAAGAATTATGATGGTGATGTAATGAGCGATATGGTATCTACGGCATTTGGCTCACTTGCTATGATGACAAGTGTTTTAGTCAGTCCTGATGGGAAATATGAATACGAGGCAGCGCATGGAACAGTAACTCGCCATTATTACAAGCATCTTAAGGGTGAGGAAACATCTACAAACCCTATGGCAACAATATTTGCATGGAGCGGTGCCCTAAGAAAGCGTGGAGAGTTGGATGGGAATTCTGAGTTAATGAACTTTGCAGACAAACTGGAAAAAGCTTCGCTGCAAACATTGGAAGAAGGA
Source organism: Clostridia bacterium (assembly GCA_050251575.1). Lineage (GTDB taxonomy): Bacteria > Bacillota > Clostridia > SK-Y3 > SK-Y3 > X23. The sequence continues at coordinate 6,729 of JBFWMP010000053.1, read as the reverse complement.
ATTATGACAAAGGACCTTGTAGGTATTTGTGAAGGCATCACACCTAAGTGTGTTAATACAGAAATGTTCATTAAAGAGGTTAGGATACGTTTGGACAGAGTAGTATAGGATTTCATTAATGTAGAAATGTAAAGGCAGAATTATTTATCCTATTTAAAATCACTAAATTCATTTTAAATAGGATAAATAAAAAAACGTTAATAATGAATATTAGGCTTATTAGCAACTCGTTGTTTTATGAATATACGATCTAATAACTAGTAAAACAAAGTTTTGCATAATGATATTATCGTAAGATATTTTTTATAGACCTGTTCTCTTGAACTCTGTTTACGTACAAGCGGTATTATGCTACAGTCATTCTAGAATAATTATATATAGACAGGGTGATGTATTGGATATTTTTGTTGTTTTCATAATTATTTTCATATCTTTAGTGTTAAGTATTTATAAAGGGATTACTATCGTATATCCTCTTCTTTTTGGTCTTTTGCTGTTTGTTGTTATTTGTATGAGAAGGGGTTTTCGGTTTAAAGCTTTATTAAGTATGATTCTAGCAGGCGGGAAGAAATCCTTAACCATGGTTCGGATATTTGTATTGATTGGAGCTATCATACCCGTATGGATGGCTGCAGGTACTGTTGAATATATCGTATATTATGGTATAAAATTAATGAATCCTCAATATTTTATCATCTCTGCCTTCGTGATAAGCGCTTTTGTTTCTTTTATACTAGGTACAGCGATTGGTACAGCCGGTACGATTGGAATGGCACTTATGGTACTGGCAAAAAGCGGACAAGTTGATGTCAACGTCGCAGCAGGAGCCATTATTGCAGGGGCATATTTTGGAGACCGGTGTTCACCTATGTCTTCAAGTGCAAATTTGGTAGCTGTTCTTACTGATACAGATTTATATAAAAACATAAGAAATATGTTTTTGACCACAATAATACCTTTGATTTTCGCTATGGTGATTTATACCTTTGTGTCTATAAATCATCCATTATACTTCGGAGGGAACGGGATTGAAGATGAAATAAGCAGGTTGTTCAATCTGCACCCGGTAGTAATTATTCCGGCTGTCATCATTTTGATGTTTGCTTTGTTTAAGATTAATGTGAGGACTTCTATGCTGGTGAGTATTGTGGCTGGGACAGTAGTCGCAATCCTATTTCAAAACCAATCTCTTGACAAGATGTTATTTTACGCAATAGCCGGATACAAAATGAATGGCGATAGCATATTAAATAATATTCTTTCTGGCGGAGGCATCTTATCCATGGTAAAAATTGCGATGATTGTCTTTGTTTCTTCTACTTATTCGGGCATTTTTGAAGGTACAGGGCTGTTAACAAGCTTAGAGATTGTAATTAAGCGCTTTAGCAATCGATATGGTGTTTTTCCTGCAACTTTTGTTACGAGCATTATTACTTCATGTTTCGGGTGTACTCAGGCGCTTGCTATTTTGCTTACTCATCAACTTATGAAGAAAGAATATAAAAGCAAAGGTCAAGATCAATATAAATTAGCAATTGATATTGAAAATACGGCGGTTGTCATATCCCCCTTGATTCCATGGAATATTGCCGGTGCGGTACCTGCTGCAATGTTAGGAGCAGGTCCAGGATTTATCCTTTATGCGGTTTATCTTTTTTTAGTTCCTCTATTCAATTTTCCGTTGAATCAGATCATAAAGAAAGCGTCAGAGCCGCAGACTGAAGGAAGTAATAATCAGTAGAAACATAGAAAAATTATGCTATAATGATGGAAGAAGCTATTAAAGGGGTATAGGGGTATAAAGATATGATTTTATTAAATTGCAGCAATGTGACAAAGTCTTATGGGATCGATACGATAGTAGAGGAAGTATCTTTTAATATATGTGAAAATGATAAGATTGGTTTAGTAGGTGTCAATGGTGCAGGCAAGTCAACGCTTTTTAAGTTGATTACCGGAGAACTTTCGTGTGATGCCGGGGGTATATTTAAATCAAAAGAGCTGATGATAGGATATATGGCTCAGAATTATGAGCTTGATTCCCAAAAGACAGTATGGGATGAAATGATGGAAGTATTTCTTTTTCTCATAGATATGGAAAAGAATATTAAGGCTCTTGAAAAACAGATAGAATCAACAACAAATCCACAGCAGTTAGAAGAGTTGGTTCATGAGCATGCCGAGCTTTGTGAAGAGTTTAAAGATAAGAACGGATATGGTTTTGTCAGCCGAATCAGAGCCGTATTGGTCGGACTTGGGTTTCGGGAGGAACAGTTCAGTCTATTTGTAAAACATTTAAGTGGAGGACAGAAAACGAGGATAGCCCTTGCAAAGCTCTTGCTTCAAAGTCCTCAGCTATTGCTGCTTGATGAGCCGACGAATCATTTGGATATTCAAGCGGTAGAATGGTTGGAGGGATTTCTTGCGGGATATTCAGGAAGTATCATGGTGATATCTCATGACAGATTTTTTTTGGACAAGGTATCTAATAAAACAATAGAAATTGAAAATAAGAAAGCAACTTGCTATGAGGGCAATTATTCAGTTTATATGAAGCAAAAAATGATTATGAGAGAGCAGCAATGGAAGCAATACAATGTTCAGCAAAGGGAAATTTCAAGAATACAAGGGATTATTGAGCAGCAAAGGCAGTGGAATAGAGAAAAAAACATTCGTACTGCGGAGAGCAAGCAAAAGTCTATTGATAGAATGGAAAAAGTAGATAAACCTGAAAATCTTCCGGACAATATCGTTTTTAATTTCCAAACAAGAACAAGAAGCGGAAATGATATCTTAACTGCAGAAGAATTATCAAAATCATATGGGAACAATCATCTTTTTAGCAATTTAGGATTTAACATTAAAAGAGAAGAGAAAATATTTTTATTAGGCGGAAATGGGACAGGAAAGACGACATTATTCAAGATATTGCTGGACAAAGAAGAAAAAGATAGTGGATGGATTCACTGGGGAAGCAATGTCGTTCCGGGATATTATGATCAGGAGCACACAGATATTGATACAACAAAGCAGGTTATTGATGAAGTATGGGATGCGAATCCTGAACTGACACAAACAGAAATTAGAAGTGCGCTGGCTGCCTTCCTCTTTAAAGGGGATGATGTGTTCAAGAATATTTCGGTGTTAAGTGGTGGGGAAAAGGGAAGGATAGCGTTAGTAAAGCTTATGCTGTCAAAATCTAACTTTCTAATATTGGATGAGCCAACCAACCATTTAGATATTCATTCAAGGGAAGCGCTGGAGAATGCACTTCTTCATTATAATGGGACCATGTTCGTTATTTCTCATGATAGATATTTTATTAATAAGATTGCTTCAAAGATATTTGAATTGACATCTAACGGGATAACACAATATATCGGTAATTATGATGATTACATTGAAAAGAGAAAAAAAGTCATTGAGCTTGAAATCAAGAATGAGGCCGTTATGTTTTCTGCACTGTCAGAAGACAACTCAGCGAAAGGTCAATATCAATCTCAAAAAGAGAAAAAAGCTAATGAACGCAGGATTCAAAAAACAATTGCAGAGTTAGAAGAAAAAATATCACAATGTGAGATCAATATTCAGGAATTGGAAGAGCAGTTGTGTATTCCGGACGTGTATTCTGATTATGAGAAGACGCTTGAAATTACAAATAGGATTTGTGAGTTAAAGAAAAAGATAGAACAGAGTTATTTGGAATGGGAAGGATTACAAGAGCAGCTTGATATTTAAGACATCAAAAGAGTAACAAAATTAATTCTATATTTTCTTCATACATGTCCATTACTATTAATACAATGTAGTAAGGCTATTTTAGGAGGGGGACTATATGAAGAAGGTCTTTATATTATTTGTGATTTTTTGCATGATATTAATGTCAGCATGCAGCTTAATAACTGATAAAGATAAACCGGTATATAGGGAAGGCAGCATTTTAGAGGAACATAAGGAAACCGCCAAGACAAACACTCCTGTTCAAGTGAATCAGAATAAACCTGCTGTTGATTTGACAAAAGTTGATGGTGCAACTTCAAAAGCAGGAAGTTCTGAGGATCGTTATACTACATTTTATTATCAGGATCAGGATGGTTTATTGATACCTATCACACGAAAGACCCCCAGGGTGGAAGGAATTGCAAAAACAGCCATTCACTCATTAATTGATATGCCTGTTATAAGGGAAGATGTAGGTAGAGTAGGACTCTATCCGGTACTTCCGAGAGGAGCGGTTATTAATGGAATGACCATCAAGGACGGGACGGCTGTGATTGATTTTAATGAAAAGCTTATAAACTATGATTCTCAAGATGATGAGAGCAATATTATGAGCAGTATTGTATATACGCTTACAGAATTTGATACAATAAACAAAGTGCAGGTTCTGGTTAATGGCAATAAGATTTCCGGTCAGAAAAGTGAAAATCGTTCAGATATACCTATGCTAAGAAATGGTATAAACTCTTTGGATGGATATATAAACCATTCAGAAGAGAATAAAGAGCCGATAGAGGTATATTTTGTAAAGCTTATTAATAATAAGTATAAATATTATGTTCCTATTACCAAATATATTAATAAGCCCACCGGTGATTTTGATAGATACAGCAGAACTTTAAATGAACTTATCAAAGGGGAGGCAGGAAACAACGGTTTAAAATCCTATATTCCAAAAAATACAACATTAAAAGGAGTACAGGTAGAAGGTCAAATGGTGATTTTAGACTTTGATGATGAAATCCTGAGTGGTACCGCTACTGATGCAAGCTTTAATACTATGTTGGATCAGATAGTTTTATGTTTTAAGCAGTTTGGCAGGGTAAAAAAGGTAAAAGTCCTTGTAAACGGAAAACCGTTGGAGTTTCCAGTCGATTATAAAGGAAAAGAGGCATTGGATGTACCTGTTTATGTGAATCAGTTTTAAAATAATCTCTTGATATATAAAGGCATCAATAAGTTCACATTAATAGTCAACTTAAACTGTCATCCTGAGCGGCAGTGAAGGATCTGAGTTACAGCAATTAGATTTTTGCTGTCGGTCAGGACGATAAAAACATTTATTTACTGTATATACAGAACAAAAGAGAGGATGAATATATTGACAAGAATAGACGGAAGACAAAATAATGAATTAAGACAGGTGAAGATTACACGGAACTATATCAAGCATGCAGAAGGCTCAGTTTTGATTGAAATGGGAGATACAAAGGTAATTTGCACTGCAACGGTAGAAGAAAGGGTGCCACCTTTTAAGAAGGGATTAGGAGAAGGTTGGGTTACTGCAGAATATGCAATGCTTCCCCGTGCAACCCAGCAAAGAAATATGAGAGATATCAATAGGCTTAAATTAAATGGACGTACTTCTGAAATTCAAAGACTTATTGGAAGGGCGTTGCGTTCAGTAGTAAATCTAGCAGCTTTAGGTGAGAGGACTATTACTATTGATTGTGATGTTATACAAGCTGACGGGGGAACCAGGACGGCATCTATTACAGGCGCTTTCGTCGCATTAATAGAAGCTTTAGGTAAGCTAGTGGAAACGGGGGCTATCCCCAAGATTCCTGTTAGCAGTTTTTTAGCCGCTGTTAGTGTGGGTATTGTCGATGACAATGAGATATTAGACTTATGTTATGCTGAAGATTCACGAGCAAAAGTTGATATGAACATTATTATGAATGATAAAGGTGAGTTTATAGAGGTACAGGGAACCGGAGAAGAATCACCATTTTCCAAGGCTGAGTTTAATGCGCTGCTTGCATTAGGAGAAAAAGGGGTTCAAGAGTTGGTAGTTATGCAAAAGCAAGTGCTTCAAGGCATTGCAGAAACTATAGGAGAGTAAAAGACATGAAAATTGTTGTGGCGACCAGGAATCAAGGAAAAGTAAAAGAAATTCAAGACATATTAAGAACTATGCAGATAGAAGTTTTACCACAGGATGCTTTAAATATTAATACTGATGTTGAGGAAACCGGTTCAACCTTTGAAGAAAATGCATTAATAAAAGCACAGGAAATAGCGAAAATGACCAATGAAATCACTATCGCAGATGATTCAGGACTCGAAGTGGATTATTTAAATGGTGCTCCTGGAATATATACTGCACGGTATGCAGGAGAAGGGGCAACGGATATGGATAAAATGGACAAGCTTCTTAAGGCTCTGGAAGGAGTTGCTTTTAAAAAACGTACTGCCCGATTTGTATGTGCTGCCGCTGCTATGTTTCCAGATGGAAGAAAAATTGTAGTAAGAGGTGAGTGTGAAGGGAGCATAGCTTTTGAACCTGCTGGTGAAAAAGGCTTTGGGTATGACCCGCTGTTCTATCTCCATGAGTATCAAGTCACAATGGCACAAATAGATGAAACGTTAAAAAATAAAATCAGCCATAGAGCAAGGGCGTTTCAGTTATTAAAAAAAGAGCTTGAAAAACTTATTTAAAAGTTAGTTCAACTCAATGTATCGAGGTGTAATTTTGACAAATTTATTAATAAAGCTGTTCGTAAAAGATAATCAAAATATATCAAGTTTTCAAGTGCGTGAACGTTATGGCAAGTTTGCCAGTATTATTGGCATTGCGTCCAATCTATTGCTTTTTCTCATCAAGATTACTGTAGGAATTCTTTTCAACAGTATTGCCATCACTGCGGATGCTGTTAATAACCTCTCCGACTCAGGATCTTCGGTGGTAACACTGATAGGATTTAAAATTTCAGGTAAGCCGGCAGATGC
>JBFWMP010000052.1:4254-16262 GCA_050251575.1 Clostridia bacterium | reverse complement strand
GATGGTAAGATATAAGTTAACCTTCCTTGGAAAAAGCATCATTACTTGTTTTATACTTGCTTTTATATTAATCGGCGCAAAATTCAACAATGCACTTGAAAAACAAGATAGTAAGAGTCAAGACGGTATGACAAGTGCTCAAGAAGTTAATGATATAGGACATGAAGATGTTTCTGTTCCCAAGGATATAGATAAGCCTAAGGACGTATTGATTAAAGATACGTCATTGCAAACAAAGATGATTACATATTTTGAACCGGATTCAGCTGTGATTGCTCAAAAGGAATATCAACAGATTGATGATTGGATAGATGTTATTGAAAATTCAGAAGACTATATGATATATTTAGAAGGTAATTGTGCAACATTATCTGCTGAAGGGGATACAAAGCTTGCAAATATATTATCTCTAGAACGGGCTAGAGCAGTTGCAGAATATTTGAAGTATAGGAATATTGATATGAATAGGATAACGATAATAGGGAATGGAGCCAGAAATCCATTAGGAGAAAATAGTACGGAAAAAGGACGAGTTTTAAATAGGCGGGTAGACGCTTATCTTAAAAAAAGTAAATAAAATAAAACGCATAAAATCTTAAGATTTTATGCGTTTTATTTTATTTTATTTTAATCCTAGCTCTTTGCGTTTTTTCTCAATATGATCAACATAAATTTGAATGGTTTTCTCTGCATCCATTTCTACTACTACTTTTCCTAATCCAAGTGTTTCGGTGGTCTCTGTCAATATTTTTACAACTACATCGCTGCCGGTGATGGAAGGAACTGGTGCCACATGAACCAGCCATCCTAATGCAACAGCAGTACATGCATCTGCAACAGCTTTTTGTTCGAGATATTCAGGTGCGCCAATGACCAGTGGCAGTTTATTGGTATCTACTCCTAATTCATCAGCAAGTTCCTTTGCAGTATGAGTCATTTTTCCGATATCTACGCAGGCACCGTAGGTAAGTACAGGAGGGATGCCTAACTGTTTACATACGGCTTTTAAACCTTCTCCAGCTTCATTGGCAGCTTCAGGATTAGTGAGTCCTGTATATTGCATTACCGCAGAGGTGCAGCCTCCGGATAATACGAGGATATTATTTTTAATCAAGCCTTGTGTGATTTTAAATATATTGCTTCCGCCTTGACCGTAGCGGGCTGTAGTACAGCCGACGATAGTTGCGATTCCACGGATATTACCGTTGGCAATTTGCTCAATAAGAGGCTTAAAACTTCCTCCCAGTGCTTTTTTTACCGATTCTGTGCTGAATCCAATCATACAGTCTGAAGTATGCGGTGGAATGTATTTCTTTTCAGTGTTGCCCTTTCTTTGTTTAAAAGATTCAATTGCTTTTTCAAGTGCTTTAGCAGCCTGCTCTGCCATCTTTTCGGGGACAAAGTCTAATGTTTCAGTACCCTGCAGCTTGATAACCGGATGTGTACTTAATAACTTTGTACCAAACCTTTTTGCAAAAAGAGGCATAGTAGGTACAGTACAGTTATAATCAAACATAAACAAGTCTATGACTCCGGTAGCCAATAGATATTCCTGTGATAGCCACTCACCTTCCTGACCGCCGTATCCTTCTTGATTATGCATTCCTTCATAGTTAATAAGCTGCTGTCCTTCACAGACGTGCCCTAGTATTTGGATGCCTTCTGCACCGGCAGTTCTTGCTTTTTGCTGCCATTCATCCGTAGAAGCCAAATCAATAGCAACATGAGCGAGTAAAGGCATATGACCGTTTGTAATAACATTAATCATGTTTTCTTTGAGGAGACCCATATTTTGTTTCTTCATAGCGATTTCCTGGGTGCCCATTAATATTTCTTGAATAATATCCAATAAGAATAGGCCCTGATATTCATTGGCTATTCCAAGGCGTACACTTGTAAGTAGGAATGCTACCGGATCAGAGGTGAAATTAGTCATACACATGGTTTGTGCGTAAGCGACCTCGCTGTACCCACCCCCCGGAAATAAACCCAAGCTCCTCCAAAGCTCTTTTCGTTTTGTCGGTGCAAAAGCTTCGACAGTTTTAGACGGAACATGGTGGGGGCTGTGAATATCTGCCATTACCCAATCAGCAAATTCAACTGCCAGCCTTTCAATAGGTTGGTTAGCATCTAAACCAGCCATATCCGCATATTTCTTTAATTTTTCTGGATCTCTGATTTTCAGGCCGCTTTCAGGATGTTCACCTGCAGCTTTTAATGTTCTTGCCGCTTGGTGACAGTGGAATATGTTTGCTGATGTGCCGATGGTAACATGACGATATACGAAGTTTCTAGCAACCATGGTATGAGCATCTACACCACAGGTTCCCCTTGGTACTTTGGCACTGATACGGCAAGGACCGTTAGCACATAGCTGGCAGGAAAGTCCCTCTATGCAAAATTTACACTGGGTAGGCTGCTGTTGACTAAATCGGTCGAAAACATTGGTCATCCCGGCATTATGTACTACCTGATACATTTCTCTCATTGCTGGGTCAATAATGACGTTTAAAGGATAGCCTTCTTTAGATTGGTCATCTTTTTGGATATGATCTCTCTGCCATTGATGTACCTGCTCCATAGAAGGTGATTTCTCAATACTTTCATAATCCACATGAATAGTCTGATGGATATCTTCATGGGCAATCGGATCATTAGTATCATCTCTTGTAAGGGCAGATGCGAAAGTCTTATTATCTCCCCTCATTCTTTCTGCACTTCGTTCATAAGAATTCTTAATATCTTGGTCTGACATGGAAAAACCTCCTTTGTTAGTATTATTAATAAACATTTTTAGTATTCCAATGAAGCATTTAAAAATACCTAATATATTGGAAAATGAGAAATATCCGTCCCTATGTTTTTCTCTGATTTTGCTCTTATGTATTCTTTAGGGGATTTATATAATACTATTAATAACGGGAATCACTGGGGATTATAGTATATTGAATGAAATTTTTTGAATATTCAAATAGCATTTTAATTTTAAGGAGAGAGATAAATGAAGCATAAAGAAAAAGGTGTATCTTCAGGAGGACTTGCTATGATGGCATTAGGTACTGTTGTTGGAGGTTCCTTCTTTTTAGGTGCGGGGATTGCAATACGTGCTGCCGGTCCTGCGATACTTCTATCATATGTTCTTGGCGGAGGATTAGTCTATCTGATACTTTTTGCACTTTCAGAAATGACTGTAGCAGATGCAGACCCGGGTTCCTTTCGTACATTTGCACAGCGAGCTTTCGGGCCTGGAGCAGGATTTATTGTAGGCTGGGTATATTGGACCGGTCTGATATTGGCAATGTCTAGTGAAGCTGCTGCCGTTTCTGTATTTTTAAGGATATGGTTTCCTCAATTATCTGTGCCGGTATTAGGTTCCGGTATCGTCGTAATTATTACCCTTATGAATCTACTAGGTGCGGATCGTCTCAGTAAATTAGAAAGCGGATTAGCGGCAGTCAAATTATTGGCAATTGTGGGCTTTGTTGTATTAGGGCTAGCGCTAGTAGCGGGGTTCATTCCAGGAAGACCGCCTGTCGGAGCAGGTGCATTAACTAATGAACCGTTACTCCCAACGGGGATATCAGGAATAGCAGGAAGTATGTTAATTGTGATGTTTACCTATGCAGGCTTTGAGGTTATTGGATTAGCAGCTTCAGAAACTGCCGACCCTCATCGTACAGTACCAAAAGCAATCGGATACACTGTCTTGGGATTGGTGGGTTTATATACAACTGCAATTGCATTTTTATTACCGCTAATTCCTACGGCAGGATTATCGGAGGAAGTAAGTCCTTTTGTTGCAGCATTAGAACTAAAGGGAATAAATTGGGCGGCAAGTGCAATTAATGTTATTCTGGTAACTGCCATACTATCTACTATGCTGGCGGCTACTTTTGGCTTGGGTAGAATGATACGCTCGTTAGCACAAGAAGGTTATGCACCGGCATGGGTTAAAGATCATGGGGATGTGCCGTATAAAGGAATCATTTTTTCAGGCATGGCAATGCTGATGGGGCTTGCTCTTTCTATTATTTTGCCTCGACAGATATATCTGTTTCTTGTAAGTTCAGGTGGTTTTTCGTTGTTATTTACGTATGTTGTTATTCTTGCTACGCACTACAAGTTTAGAAAGTGCAACGGCTGCCCACCAAAAGGAAAATGCCAGCTTGCGGGATATCCCTATACTTCCTGGATTGCAATAGCTTTATTGTTAGGTATTATCGCGAGTATGCCGCTCATTCCGGGACAGGGAGCAGGACTGGCGGCAGGCTTGATATTGGTAATTTTTTATTCGGTTAGCTATCTGGTATCCCATTATGTTAGTCAGCATAAAAAGTCTAGACTAAAGACTAATAGAAGATAACGGTTCTAGTCGGAACTGTCCGAAAGTGCTGAAAGAGTCTAAGTTTGTGTCATTATGCGGTTCATCTTGCACCCGATTCTAACAATTCATAGGTTTACAGTATCTCTTTTCTATATAGTTGCATATATTGGATTATAAGAGTATTTTATGAAAGGTGTGAGGTTTTTTGATTATTCATGTTGTAAGACAAGGTGAAAGTGTTTATGGTATAGCACGTCTATATAGAGTTTCGCCAGATAAGATTATTGCTGATAATGAACTTGCTGATCCGGGACAACTTGTAGTAGGACAGACATTGGTAATTCTTGAAGGAACCAGGCAGCACAGGGTAGCCCCCGGGCAATCCCTTTATGCAATAGCCAGAGATTACGGGGTAACAGTACCGGCAATTTTAGAAGCTAATCCACAAATTACTAATCCGGCACAGATATCTCCCGGTCAAATTATTACGATACCACCGAGAACCCAAAAGCTAGGAACCATAAAAGTGAACGGATATGCATTTCCCAATATAAATATGGAAGTATTAAGAAAAACGCTGCCATACTTAACGTATCTGGCTATATTCAGTTACGAAGTCAGTGCTGATGGCAGTTTAGGCACGGTAAATGATACTCCTTTAATCCAAGCAGCAAGAGAAGCAAATGTTGCACCGCTTATGGTTATTACAAACTTAGAACCGGGAGGCGGTTTCAACAGTGATATAGCTAGAGCTATTCTAACAAATAATGAAGTACAGGAAACATTGATTAATAATGTTATCGAAATCTTGAGGACTAAAAATTATTATGGATTGGATATCGATTTTGAATATATCTATCCTGAAAACAGAGAAGACTATAATAACTTTTTAAGAAAAATTGTACAAAGGCTTCATAGTTTAGGCTATACTGTCAGCACGGCGCTTGCACCGAAGATTTCTGCTGATCAAAGAGGCTTGCTGTATGAGGCACATGATTATCCGGTACATGGTGCGTTAGTAGATCATGTGATATTAATGACTTATGAATGGGGCTATACAGCAGGACCTCCTTTAGCAGTGGCGCCTCTTAATGAGGTCCGAAGAGTTTTGAATTATGCAGTGACTGCTATCCCTCGTGAAAAGATTCTTATGGGCATACCCAATTATGGCTATGACTGGACACTTCCATTTGTACGTGGAACACAAGCGAGGACACTAGGTAATGTAGAGGCGGTAGAACAGGCTGCAAGAGTCAGGGCTGCTATTCAATATGATCCTGTTTCACAATCACCATTTTATAACTATTATGATACAAATCGCAAGCAGCATGTAGTTTGGTTTGAAGATGCAAGAAGTATAGATGCTAAACTAAGGTTGGTGAATGAATATAATCTTGGAGGTGTAAGTTATTGGACAATAGGTCGATACTTCCCTCAGAACTGGCTTGTATTGCAAGCATTATATAATATTGAAAAAGTATTATAAGAAAATGATTACTTTTTTATTCAAGATAATGAATAAATAGAATTTTAAAGTTCAGATAGAGCCATCTGTGCTTGAAAGGTACACCCTTGGGATACAGATGACTCTGCTTTTTTTATCCAATGACTAACCGCCACTACATGTACCTGAAGAGTAAAAATTCCCTCTGAAGCTAAGAACTCTGCTTATCAGAAGAACCTTGATTAAGTATATAAATATTAATATGTTGACGATTTCACTTCAATATATTAATATATAACTAAACAGATGCGAATACTATGATAAGGTTTAAAATTAGGGGAAAGGTACGGAGTGATATGAGAGAGTTGAGAGAAAAATTCATGAAGTTAAAATTAAATTTAATAGAAATGGGTAGTATTGCGATAGCATATTCCGGGGGTGTTGATAGTACATTTCTTTTGAAGGTAGCACATGATGTGTTAGAAGATAGGGTCACTGCTGTAACAGCACGCTCGTCCACCTATCCGGAGAGAGAGTATAAAGAGGCTGTTAACTTTACGTCTGAAAATCATATCAAGCACATCACTATTGTGTCTGAAGAGCTTGAAATAGAAGGGTTTTCAGAGAACCCCGTAAATAGATGCTACTTTTGTAAACATGAGCTATTCTCCAAAATAGGTAAGATAGCTAAAGAAAATGGACTTGATTTCATGGCTGATGGTTCTAACGTGGATGATCTGGGAGATTATAGGCCTGGTTTACATGCAGTAAGTGAGCTGGGGGTTGTCAGTCCTTTAAAGGAAGTAGGAATGACGAAAGAAGATATCAGAACTTTATCAAGGGAGTTAGGCTTGAGTACATGGGACAAGCCGGCTTTTGCTTGTCTTTCATCAAGATTTCCATATGGACAGAAAATAACCAAAGAAAAGCTTGAGATGGTGGATAGAGCAGAGCAGTACCTATTGGATTTAGGTTTTAAACAGGTACGGGTACGCCACCACGGAGATATTGCAAGGATTGAGGTTTCTTTTCATGAACGCAGCAAGTTTTTCGATGAACAGATGATGGACAAGGTAAATGAAGAATTTAAAAGGATAGGATTTATATATACTGCACTTGATTTAAAGGGATATAGAACAGGCAGTATGAATGAAACTATAAAAGAGAGTCCTAAGTAATGAAAGGAGAGTCCTAAGGAATGCAAAGTATTAATAAAAAATACGATACAATACTTGTTCATGGCAGCAAGGGGTGTGATCCACATACGGGAGCTGTAAGCTTTCCAATCTATCAGAGTGCTACTTTTGGACATCCAGGCTTAAATCAGACTACAGGCTATGATTACTCAAGGTTGCAGAATCCAACGAGAGAAGAACTTGAGAATACGGTGGCAAGGCTTGAAAATGGCACCGCAGGTTTTGCGTTTTCAAGTGGAATGTCTGCTATATCAACAATACTGAAGGTGTTCTCACCAGGAGACCATATCATTGTGTCTGATGATCTATATGGTGGAACCTATAGACTGTTTGAAGAGATATTCAGAAAGTACGGCTTGGATTTTTCTTATGTGGATACCGGCAATATAGATATAGTAAAGGACAGTATAAAGAAAAATACAAAAGGGATATTTGTTGAGACACCCTCTAATCCAATGATGAAAGTTTCTGATATTAAGGCTTTGGTGGATGTTACCAAGAGCTTTGGAGGCCTTGTGGTTGTAGACAACACGTTTTTAACTCCCTATTATCAGAGACCCCTTGAATTAGGGGCGGACATTGTTGTGCACAGCGGTACTAAATACCTTGGAGGACATAATGATACACTTGCAGGGTTTATTGTAACAAACAATGATGAATTGGCAGAAAGAATAAAACTTATACAAAAATCTACTGGAGCAGTACTCTCTCCTTTTGATAGTTGGCTGATCTTAAGGGGTATAAAGACTCTTGGAATAAGAGTTGAAAAGCAGCAGTCAAATGCAATGAGAATATCAAAATGGTTAAGTGAGCATAAGATGATTGAAAAAGTATATTATGTAGGATTGCCGGAACATGAAGGTTATGAGATTTCTAAAAGACAAGCATCCGGGTTTGGTTCTATGATTTCATTTAGGGTTAAAGACGTTGCTTTGGTTGAAAGAATTTTAAATAGTGTTAAAGTAATTATTTTTGCTGAAAGTCTAGGCGGAGTGGAGAGTCTTATTACCTACCCTATCATTCAGACACATTCAGCTATACCTGAGGAACTGCGGAGGAAGCTCGGCGTGAATGAAAGACTGCTAAGGCTATCTGTGGGCATAGAAGCGGTTGATGATATTATAGAAGACCTTAATCAGGCTATGGGAGGAGAATAATATGAAATTCGGAACGAAGTTAATTCACAATGGCAATGAGATAGATAAAAAGACAGGTGCATTGAGTATACCAATCTATCAGGTATCAACCTTTCATCAGTATGACATAAACAGACAGGTAGAGTTTGACTACTCCAGATCAGGAAATCCTACCAGGAAAGCTCTTGAAGATACAATAGCAATACTGGAGGGCGGTGATAAGGGTTTTGCATTTTCATCGGGCATGGCGGCGACATCTTCTGTATTTTCTATCTTTTCCTCTGGAGACCACCTTCTTGTCTGTGAAGATGTATATGGTGGAACCCACAGAATATGCTCACAGCTTTTTAACCGCTTTGGCATTGAGGTTTCATTTGTAAATACAGCAGACCTTGATATTATTAAAGATAGTATAAAAGATAATACGAAAGGAATATTCCTTGAGACGCCATCAAACCCGCTGCTCAAGATAACCGATCTGAAAAGTATAATCAAAACTGCCAAAGAGAGTGGGATACTTGTTATTGTTGATAACACGTTTATGTCACCGTATCTTCAAAGACCTCTGGATTTAGGCGCAGATATAGTTATTCACAGTGCTACAAAGTTTATTGGGGGGCACAGTGATGTGGTGGGAGGCCTAGTAGTTGTTAAGGGGGATGAGCTGGCTAAGAGAATCTACTTTGTTCAAAATGGATTTGGAGCTATATTGGGTCCGCAGGATAGCTGGCTCTTATTACGGGGGCTTAAAACACTGAAGGTTCGAATGGATTATCAGCAGAAAAATGCAATAAGGTTAGCAGAATGGCTGACAAAGCAGAGTGGAGTAGAGAAAGTATACTATCCAGGTTTGGAAGAACATATAGGAAAGGATATTCATTATGATCAGGCAGATGGACCGGGTGCTGTACTTTCTTTTAAAGCAACAAATTCAGAAGTTGCAAACAGATTCATGAAGAATGTAAGCTTAGCAGCTGTTGCGGTGAGCCTTGGGGGAGTTGAAACAATCGCTTCTTATCCTGTTAAAATGTCGCATGCTGCTATGCCGGAGAGTGAAAGGAAAAGATTAGGGATTAATGATAGTCTAATCAGGGTTTCTGTTGGCGTTGAAGACATTGACGATTTAATCCTTGATTTTGACAGAGCCTTTAAAAGTAAGGATTTTTAACTATCTTTTAATTAGTTAAGAGAATGAAGAGAAGTGATATATTCACACCTCTTCATTCTCTTAACTTGATTTATTGTTGTTATTTATACTCCTGCCATTTGTCTGCATTCATTAGCACAGTTGCGACATACATCAGCGCATTTCTTGCAATGGTCATCTTTGAACATATCACATTCTTGAGCACACTTGTCACAAATAGTTGCACAAAGTTTGCAAAGATCTTTTGCATATTGTGCATCCATGGACATATATGCTGATGCCAATTGACAAATCTTTGCACATTCGATCAACATGCTTATACAAGCCTTTCTTGCTCCAACATCAGGCTCATTTAAGCACATTTTGAAACATTCATAACAGGCTTGAGCACACTGGTTACAAGCGTCTAAACACTTTTGGTACTTATCAGTTGTATTAGTTACAACACCCATTTTAAAACCTCCTTATCAAGATAATGTTTTACACAAGTATTATTTTCAAAAACAATATTTATATGTACCAATAATAAAACTTTATTGACATAGAACGGCTATATAGATTTTCTATATGCTGCACCATGTGTATATTCCAGATATATTACTTATAAAAGAATTATTCTATAAATACTTTGATAATGAGATATTGTTATGTTTACCTTAACCTGTTCAAGAAAATAGGTTCATATAAAAAATCTTAGCAATATCTTCACAGGTTCTCCATAATTAAGTATTACAATAGGGTTAGTAGGAATTGCTACTAGTATTTTGTTGCACAAGAAAGGGAGAGGATTATAAATGTTGAAATGGATTGAAAAACTAATTCAAAAGATCGCAAAAGCAAATGGTGAAAGTTTTCAAGGACAGAAGCTTGATTGCTGTGAATTGAACAAAAATGGCAATAATAGCGGAACACAGAAATAGTAAATTTACGCTGATGCTACAGTTATTGTATAGAATAATGCCTATAAAAATACCTATAGGAATGTAGAAGGGGGAACACCATGAAAGTATTATTCCATATATTTGGGTTGCCGGTACACTTTTTTGGATTGATGATTGCCATAGGAATGCTGGCTGGAATATACGTGGCATATATAGAGGCGAAGAGGAAAGGTTTAAATGTTGATAAGCTGTTTGATATAGTAATATACTCCATTATAGCAGGAGTGGTAGGAGCTAGAGTATTCTATATTCTATTCTATAACTTGTTATATTATATTGAAAACCCGATTGAAATTATAAAAATCAATGAGGGTGGTTTATCTATTCATGGAGGACTGATAGCTGCTTTTATTGTTGCTCTTCTATATATCAAAAAGCATAAGCTGAACTTTCTTAAGTATGCAGATGCAATCGCTCCGGCAGTTATATTAGGTCAAGGTATCGGTAGAATAGGATGTGATGTATTCGGTAAGGCTATGGCCACTCCACTGCCATGGGGAATAAGATATCAAGGACAGTTAGTACATCCGGCACAGGTGTATGAGTTTATTCTGGATTATCTGGTGTTTTTGATAGTGTGGAGAATGAGGAAAAGTGTGAAGTATGACGGTCAGATATTCTTGTGGTATGTGATTTTATTTTCTGTAAACAGAGGCATTGTAGAATTATTCAGGGTTAATCCATTGGTTATCGGATGGTTTTCGATAGCACACTTATTAAGTCTACTGTTTATCATTGGTACGCTTATAGTTATGTATTTTATAAAAAAGAATGTGTTTGCATCAACAGCAAATGATTCAGTAGTAGCAGAAGAAGGCAAGGCAAGCATAATAAAAGACATTTTTATTTTTCTTGCACTAATTGCTGTTTCGATGATTATCTTCTACACCGTACAATCTTGATAAACAGAGTTGTTAACTTTAGAGGGGGGATTTTACTCACTCTAAAGATTAATCATCGGATAAAATGGGGAATTTAGTATGAATGGAGGCGATACTTTTGCATTTTTTAGATAAATATGCTTATGGGCTTTGGGGAGCGGTTGCCTTTAATATTATCTTTTTTGGGTTGTTCGCATTTTTTGCTTTTAAGCCAACTACCAAAAGAGATTGGAGGACGTTAGGGGCATTTGCGGCTTTTATGGTGGCACTTTTCAGTGAGATGTTTGGCTATCCTTTGACCATATACATTTTAACTTCTGTTTTAGGAAACAAATACCCGGTGCTTGACCCCTTTACACATTTGAATGGGCATTTGTGGGTTGCATTGGCAGGAGGTTCAATGTGGGTGTACTCAGTATTACATCCGTTGAGCAATGTATTAATATTTGCGGGACTTATGATTATATCCATAGGATGGAAGGGTATACATGGAGGGAACGGCAAATTGGTTACTTCAGGAATATATAAGTTTGTCCGACATCCGCAATATTCAGGCTTTACACTTACAATCATTGGATTTCTCGTTCAATGGCCAACTATTATTACTATAGTAATGGCACCTATACTTATGGTAATGTATACAAGGTTGTCAAAGAAAGAAGAAAAGGTGATGATAGAGACATTTGGACAGGAGTATCTTGATTATAAAGAGCAAGTACCGTCATATATTCCCAATAAAAGAATAACATTACATGATATTACTGGCTTCTTTAATGTTTTTAAAAAGGATACCTCACTATAAGAGATTATTCAAGATAGCAATGCTAGGATAGTGAAATTTAAAATAAGGAAAGGTTGATAGAGGTGGAATTCTTGCAAGAAAATGGATTATATCTTCTTGCGGTAGGGGCAATGATGTTTATGATGTTCCGGCGTGGC
>JBFWMP010000052.1:0-4154 GCA_050251575.1 Clostridia bacterium | reverse complement strand
GAGGGGAGAATGTGACCAAAAGAAAAAATAAGACTTTAGTGATTATAGCGGTTATAGTCGCGGTAGTATTTCTTCTTGCAATGATAATGCCTATCGTATTTGCTATATTTAGTAATGAAACAAAAGATATAACCGTTCCTAGACAAGCGAATAATAATCGTTTAGAAAAAGATGATACACAAAACAATGAAGCAAAATATTTTACAAGAAGTACGGGTGGAAATGTGGATATTGGGGTGATATTTATGAATCCTAATCAGAAAACCTCTGGTGACTTGGTATTTAAAGTAATGATCAATACACATTCCGTAGACCTATCAAAATATAATGAGCTAAGCAAGTATGTAGAATTGAGAACAAATGAGACAATTATCAAAGATCAATTCATATGGGATAGTGAAAGCAGTGAAGGACACCATGTAAATGGTATCCTTAAAGTTAAAAAACAATATAATGGTAAGCCTGTATTAGGTGATAAGACAGAATATATGAAGCTAGTATTTAAAGAAATAGCAGGTGTACCAGAAAGAGAACATGTCTATACAAAGGAAACATTAAGATAAAGGAGGGGTAGTATGAGTTGTTGCGGAGGTAACAATGGCGGTAGTGATGGGAATCATCATCAAAATCAAAATGGGGAAAGCAGCAACAAAAAACAGAATTGGATGACTATTGTAATTGTAGTTATTTTGGCAGCAGTTGTCTTATATTATGTGAAGTAATCATAGCGCATCATTAATGTGTATAAATATGGAAATGAATATTACGAGTTATATCGACCTCTAAGTATGCTTGCACTCAGCTATACTTAGAGGTCGATATGATTTGTATAGTTAAAATAATCTATATGTTTTTATATAGAAAAGGGGCGATGTAATGAAAGAAAGGTCACTTTCTTTTAAAGGGGAATACATCCCGACTATTGTAAAGAAATTACGAGAAATAAAGAGATTATGATTGGAAGAATTCCTCAGATAGTTGAAATGCCGCTGGTACAGCGTATTGGAACACCTGCTGCAGCAATAGTAAAGGCAGGAGAATATGTTAAGATGGGACAGAAAATTAGGCAAGCAAATTTACTAATGCAGTACAAGCCGGAGATTTGGATATGGCAATCCAGCTCAACTTGATGGACTGTATTGAATGTGGTTAATGATTATAAATATGTGTGAATATCCTCTTTTCATAATATTTAAACTATTCTGATTATTTAAGTATTCTTATAACAGTTTTAGATAAGAATAAAGTTGAGATGAACAAGCCTTAATACTGAAATCTGCTTGCTAGAAAGGTGATAGCTTTGACATGGCATGATTTTTTATTCGGAGCGAAAGAAATGCCATTTTGGGCGATATCGTTAAGAGCTGTTATATTATACGTCTTCCTTATATTTGCAACACGATTTATGCGGCAAAGACAAATTGCCATACTGGCAGGACATAATTATCTTGTAGCTGCAGGGATCGTAAGTCTTGCGGCTGTAAGAATGGTGAATCCTAATACGTCTCTTGTGTCAGGTATAGCAATCATTCTTATATATGCTGCTGCAAATATATTTATTTCCTATCTTGATGTAAAGATACCCAGGCTGGTGGACCGACATGCCACTATATTAGTGGAAAATGGCAAACTCATAAAGAAGAACATGTTGGACGCAAGAATAACCATAGATAACCTTTTAGGGCAGCTACGACTTAAGAATATATACAACTTGTCGGAAATCTCGCTTGCATCGGTTGAACCTACCGGAAAAATTAATGTAATAAAAAAACAAAAAGAGCTTCCTGTTACAAGAAAGCAAATGAATCTGCCGGTAAAGAATGCGGTCCTTCCCACAGTTCTTATATATGATGGTAGAGTTCAGACAGATAACATAAAAAACCTTGGATTGGATGAAAAATGGCTTGATATGAAGATGAAAGAAAAAGGTTTTACACAGATAAAGGATATTTTTTTGGCTATGCTTGAAGGTAACGGTACATTCTACATAAGCGTATAAAGGGTAGTGATGGTGGAGTGGCAGGTATATGGAATGCTGCAGAACATTTAAATACTTTAGGATTTGTTGCAAGAACGCTTATTGTAGGTCTCATGCTTTTTACTGCGGGACGGTTTATTCCTCAGCGATCCGGGGGGCAGTACGCAGGATTTGATTTTACATTCTTCTGGATGATGGGCGGACTTATTGCGGCGCCTCTTTTTGATTTAAAGATTAACTTTACAAATACTATTATTGCAGCATTGACCATTTTTCTTACACATTATCTTATTTCATATCTTGCAGTAAAATCACGGGCATTTGAAAAGGTAGTGTATGGGAAGGTAGAAGTACTTATTTCAAAAGGTCAAATTCAAAAGAGAAATATGTTAAAGTCTTTATTTCCAATTGAAATGCTTTTGGCGCAGCTTCGGGAAATTAATGTACCCAATATAGCAGAGGTTGATACGGCTATTCTTGAAACAGGCGGAAGGGTCAGTGTGCTCAAAAAAGGGGACTATACTCCGGTGACGCCATCGGATATGAATATATCTGTAGTGGACGGTGGTCTACCGGTAATACTTGTAAATGACGGTAATATTATAGACAAGAATCTAAAATATTTAGGACATGACAGGCAATGGTTAGAAGAAGAACTTTTAAAATACGGGGTAAGCGATACTAAGAATGTTTATCTTGCTACCATAGATGGAGCAGGGCAAGTATATTACTCATTGGTTGAATAAAATGGAGGGATTTTTGATGTTGACAGAACAGGAAATTATTAATAATGCTCTAAAAGAAATGCTTTATATGGAGGAATTAATAGCCCAAAAGTATGCAGATGCCGCACAGCAGATAACAAAACCGGAGCTTCAAAGCCTAATCAAAGGAATGGAAATGGCGGCACGGAATAACTATAAGTCCTTAAAGCAAAAAATGAGTGAAATGAAAATAAACTAAAATAATCTAAATAGAAAGGCGATGATTCTATGAATGATATAGATAGATTAAATGATATGTTGCATACTGAAATGATGAACCAGTCCATGTACAATAAGTATATGATAGAAATACAGAATCCGGAAATGCGTCAGATGATCGCACAGTTGCGGGATGGAAAGATGCAGCAGATAACGCAGCTGCAGCAGGAAATAAAAAAGATGATGTCAAGTCAATAAAATTTATTCTTACTACGTTTAAAAACAGAAAGTAATATGAAGGCCCTTGGTATCTAGGGCTTTTTTAGTCTATTAACAAGCATCTTCACAACATCTTCACATTTTTTACATAACATCTTCATAATTCAGCGATATGATAAAAATAATAAAAACCAAGATAATGAAAGGAGGGTTAAATATGAATATATTAACAGAAAAAATTAAAAAACGTTATGACCGTGTGTCTGGAATATATGATTTCATGGAGAAGTTAATGGATGATGCAAAGATGAGGCGATGGCGGAAAGAGATCATCGAACAGTTATGCGGAAAGATATTAGAAGTTGGGGTTGGAACCGGAAAAAATATTGAGTACTATCCGGAGAATACGAATATTGTTGCAATCGATTTTAGCAGTAAGATGCTAGATAAAGCTAGGGAAAAAGTTGATAAATTGGGTAAAAAAGTTGACTTGATACAAATGGATGCTCAAAGTATGGAGTTCGAGGATAATACCTTTGATGCTGTTTTCACCTCTTGTGTGTTCTGTTCCGTACCTGACCCGGTTAGAGGATTAAGAGAAATCAGAAGAGTATGTAAAAATAACGGAAAAATTATCATGCTTGAGCATGTAAGAAGCGAGAAGGAGATTATAGGATTATTAATGGATATATTTAATCCTCTAGTGGTTAGCACATATGGTGCCAATATTAATAGGAGAACAGTAGATAATATTCTAAAGGCAGGTTTTTCAAGAATTCAAGTTACAGATCTTATGCTTGATATAGTGAAAAAAATTACTATTATCAATACCAAATAGAATAAATAATAATTAGACTTAATATATACTTGACATATCAGAATAGTATGATATAATGCAAAACATACCCCCTCCCTATTGGGGGTGGGGGTAGAGTGAAAAATCGATAATGAAAAGATAGATGAAATTATTGAAATAATCGATAAGTATGCAAAATAGAAACCCTTATATCGTTGAAGTTATAAGCTTTGTATTT